>JBIJBH010000140.1:0-8107 GCA_044345315.1 Lysobacteraceae bacterium | reverse complement strand
CGCGAGATTCGCGGGGTTTTTCGACAGCACATCCGTTTGCTGGTCGAAAAACGCGCGGCATCCTGCCGCGCGCCCTTCGGGCCTGATCCACGAATCCCGCCGCAACCAGGGGCCCCGGCAGATCAAGATCACAACCCTCGCCGGCTGACGGACGAGATAGCGATCGTATATTCCGCGGTATTCGCCACAAACAGTATTGGTACATCTCCGAGCCGAACCGATTCATGAGCGCAGGCAGCCCCGATTCGAAATTCGACGTATCCAACTGAGTGGCCGTTCGCAACGAAGAAGGCCCGCTTGCGCAGGCCTTCGGGTGTCGCATCGGGCCGTCGCAGCGACCTCAGGCCGGAATCGGCGGCGGGGTCGGGGTGGCGCTGATGTTGTGGATGTAGCGCTCGAACACGCGGGTGTAGTCGCGGGTGGTGTGGCGGTCGAGGACCGCGGCGTTGAGGTTGTCCAGCACCGCGTTGTAGTGCGAGACGACGCCGGCTTCGCCGCTCAGGTTGTTGAGCTTGAGCATGCCGCCCATCGCCTCCAGCGTGCGCAGGGCGTTGTCGCGGGCGATGCCGTCGCGGACCTGCTGGCGACCGATCGCGATCAGCGCCTTGTAGATGTCCTTCAGCTGCTCGATGAAGTTCTTGCGCACGTCGATGCTGAACGCGGAATCGCCGAGCGAGAACTTCAGCTCCACGTCCATGTCGATGGTGCCGGCGGTTTCGATCGCGACGTAACCGACGCGCTGGTTGACGTACTCGTAGCGCTTGATCATGCGCTTGCTGGACACGGCGGAGTCGCCGTCGACGTGGATCAGCGCATAGTTGGTGAAGCAGTACTCGTCCTTCTTCGACTTGATCAGGAAGAAGATCTTCTCCCCGTCCTCGTGGAACAGGTAGTCGTCGGCATCGACCTTGTCGTAGTCGGCCGGGGACACGATGACGCCGATGTCGCTGATGCCGAGGGCTTCGGCGGCGAGCTTCTTGAACACGCGGATCTCCTTGGAGGTTGATATCGCGCCGCCGGGACGGCGGCGATCGCGCGAGAATCTAGCAGAAGCCCCGCTTGCGGAAAGCCATGACCGATGGCCTATTCCGCGGAAGAAGGCGCGTTTTTCGTTAACTTTGCGTTGCGCGAAGGCGCGCATCGGCGCCCCCGCAGCGGCAGTCTTCACGATTCCTTCAGGCAGGGGGGAACCGGTACGGATGCGCCGCGGGAAAACCGCGGAACGCGGGCGACCTCACCCCCGCCGCTGCGCCAGCACCGCCACCGCTTCCGCCAGCGACAGTCCGCGCGCCTGCAGCAGGACGATCAGGTGATACAGCAGATCCGCCGCCTCGCCGAGCAGCGACGCATCCTCTTCGGCGACCGCGGCGAGCGCGGTTTCCAGACCTTCCTCGCCGACCTTCTGCGCGATCCGCTTCACGCCGGCATCGAACAGTTTCGTCGTGTAGCTGCCGGGCGGACGCTCGGTGTGGCGCGCGCGGATCAGGGCCTGCAGTTCGCCGAGCACGTCGCCGGGCGCGGACGGGAAACAACTCGTCGTGCCCAGATGGCAGGTCGGGCCGTGCGGACGGGCCTGCACCAGCAGCGTGTCGCGATCGCAGTCGGCCTCCAGCGACACCAGCGCCAGCACATGACCGCTGGATTCGCCCTTGGTCCACAGCCGGCCCTTGCTGCGGCTGAAGAACGTCACCTGCCCGCTGTCCAGGGTCTTCGCCAGCGCCTCGCGCGACATGTAGCCGAGCATCAGCACGCGGCGACTGTCGGCATCCTGCACGATCGCCGGCAGCAGCCCGTCCTGCTTGTCCCAGGCGAGGCCGTCGATATCGAGCGTCGTCGGGTTCGTGGAAGCGCGGGTCATACCTTCGCGAAGCATGAAATCGTCGCTCACGGCCGCACCTCGATGCCCTGCGCGCGCAGCGCGCGCTTGAGTTCCGGAATCGCGATCGCGCCGGAGTGGAAAACGCTCGCGGCCAGCGCCGCGTCCACGTCGGCGTCGCGGAATGCATCGACGAAATGACCGATCTCGCCGGCGCCGCCGGACGCGACCAGCGGCACCGTGCAGATCGCGCGCACCGCCTTGAGCTGTTCGATGTCGTAGCCGCGGCGCACGCCGTCGCTGTCCATGCAGTTGAGCACGATCTCGCCCGCACCCTGCGCCTGCGCCTCGCGCACCCACTCCAGCGTGGTCTTGCCCGGTGCCTTGGTGCGGTCCGGATCGCCGGTGTGGCTGCGCACGCGCCACACGCCGTCGGCCTCGCGCACCGAATCGATCCCGACCACCACGCACTGGCTGCCGTAGGCGTCGGCGATCTCGGCGATCAGCGCCGGACGCTCGAGCGCCGGCGTGTTGATCGACACCTTGTCGGCGCCCGCGAACAGCACCCGCCGCGCGGTGTCGACGCTGCGGATGCCGCCGGCGACGCAGAACGGAATGTCGATGACCGCGGCCACGCGCTCTACCCAGCCGACATCGACCGAACGCCCGTCGGGGCTGGCGCCGATGTCGTAGAACACCAGTTCATCGGCGCCTTCGTCGCGATAGCGGCAGGCGAGTTCGACGATGTCGCCCATGTCGACGTGATCGCGGAAACGCACGCCCTTGACCACGCGACCGTCGCGCACATCCAGGCAGGGAATGATCCGGCGGCTCAGCATGCCAGCGCCTCCTCGACGGTCAGGCGGCCTTCGAGCAGGGCCTTGCCGAGCACCGCGCCGGCGCAGCCGGCGGCACGCGCGGCGGCGACATCGACGGCATCGCGCACGCCGCCGCTTGCCTGCAACGCGAGCGCGGGCACGCGCGCGACGACGCTGCGATACAGGTCGAGATTCGGCCCCTGCAGCATGCCGTCGCGGGCGATGTCGGTGCACAGCAGGTGGCGCGCGCCGGCTGCGGCGTAAAGGTCGAGGCAGGCATCCAGATCGCGTTCGGCGCGCTCGGTCCAGCCGTGCACCGGCAGCCGCCACACGCCGTCGTCGTCGCGCCGGGTATCGAGCGCGACGGTGATGCGTTCGGCGCCGAAGCTGCGCAGCCATTCGACCACGCGCTCCGGCTCGCGCACCGCGAGCGAGCCGACGACCACGCGCGACGCGCCGGCGTCGAGGATCGCCGCGATCGCGGCCTCGTCGCGCACGCCGCCGCCGGTCTGCACGCGCAGGCGGCCGTCCTCGGCGATGCGGCGCAGCAGGGGCGCGAGGGTGTAGCCGCCGGCGCGGGCGGCGTCGAGATCGACCAGATGCAGCCAGCGCGCGCCGGCATCGGCGTAGCGCATCGCCAGCGCGAAGGGATCGGCGGCGTAGCGCGTTTCGCGGTCGTAGTCGCCCTGCACGAGGCGCACCACGCGGCCGTCGCGCACGTCGATCGCCGGGTAGGCGGTGAAAACGTCAAGACTCATGCGGGAAGCTTCAGGAAATTGTCGAGCAGGCGCAGGCCCAGCGCGGACGAGCGTTCGGGATGGAACTGCGCGCCGTAGCGGCGGCCGCTGCCGATGATCGCGGCGAAGCGCGCGCCGTGATCGGTCTCGGCGAGGATGCAGGCGCCGCCGGCGCCGTCGGCCAGCAGCGCGTAGCTGTGCACGAAATAGGCATGGTCGCCTTCGTCGATGCCCGCCAGCAGCGGCGAGGCCGCAGCATCGGGATGCAGCCGCAGCCGGTTCCAGCCCATGTGCGGAATGCGCAGACCGGGGCCGCCGGCGAGCCGGCGCACGCGACCCGGCAGCAGGCCGAGACAGGCGACCTCGCCTTCTTCGGAAGATTCGAACAGCAGCTGCATGCCGACGCAGACGCCGAGCAGCGGCGCTTCGCTCGCGCGCAGGGCGACATCGAGCCCGCGTTCGCGCAGCAGCGCCATCGACGGCGCGGCGGCGCCGACGCCGGGCAGGATGATGCGCTCGGGATCGCCGAGTTCGGCGGCATCGCGCACCAGCCGCGGCGCGGCGCCGATCCGGCCCAGCGCAACCATCACCGAACCGAGGTTGGCACCGCCGGCGTCGATCAGGGCGAGATCGCCGCCGTTGGGTCGGACGCTCACAATGCCCCCTTGGTGCTGGGCAGCGCATCGCCCTCGCGACGCATCGACTGGCGCAGCGCGCGCGCGACCGCCTTGAAACAGGCTTCGATCTTGTGATGATCGTTGTCGCCGCGCACCGACAGATGCAGATTGAGGCCGGCGGTCTCGCACAGCGAACGGAACACGTGCGGCACCAGTTCGGTCGCCAGATCGCCGACCTTCTCGCGCCGGAACTCGCCGTCGAACACGAAATACGGGCGCCCGGACCAGTCGAGCGTCGCGCTGGCCTGCGCCTCGTCCATCGGCAGGGTGAAGCCGTAACGCGCAATGCCGCGCTTGTCGCCCAGCGCCTGACGCAGCGCCTGACCCAGCGCCAGCGCGCAGTCCTCGACGGTATGATGCTCGTCGATATGCAGATCGCCTGCGCAGCGCAGACGCAGCGCGAACCCACCGTGCTTGCCAAGCTGTTCGAGCATGTGATCGTAGAAACCGAGCCCGGTCTTCACGTCGGGATCGGCCTCGCGATCGAGATCGACCTCGACCTCGATCCGGGTTTCCTTCGTGTTGCGCTCGATGCGCGCGGTGCGCGGCGCGTCGGCCAGGACGTGCGCGATCGTCGCCCAGTCCACGCCGTCGCCGAACTGCGGCGATTTCAGCTTGAAACCGCGGATGCCGAGATTGACCGCGAATTCGATGTCGGTCTCGCGGTCGCCGACCATCGCCGAACGCGCCCAGTCGATGCCGCCGGCGCGCAGCAGCGGCTGCATCAGTCCGAGTTTCGGCTTGCGGGTCGGCGCATTCTCGTGCGGGAAACTGCGGTCGATCAGGATCTCGCGGAAGCGGATGCCCTGGCTTTCGAAGATCTGCAGCATCAGCGCGTGCGGGCCGTCGAACGCGGCCTGCGGGAAGGCATCGGTGCCGAGCCCGTCCTGATTGGTGACCATCACGAAGTCGTAGCCGGCATCGCGGAGCTTGAGCATGGCCGGGATCGCGCCGTCGACCAGCGCCAGTTTTTCGTAGGCGTCGATCTGGAAATCCGCCGGTTCGCGGATCAGGGTGCCGTCGCGATCGACGAACAGGATCGGACGCAGCGGGCCTGCGGATGCGCTCATGCCGCGACCTCCACCGGACTGAGCGCGGCGCACAGTGCGTCGTTCTCCTCGGGCGCGCCGATCGTGATCCGCAGCGCGTCCTCCAGCCCCGGCACGGCGCGCATGTCGCGCACGACGACGCCGGCGGCGAGCAGCCGGCGATAGACGCCTTCGGCATCGTCGAAACGCGCCAGCAGGAAATTGCCCGCGCCCGGATACACCCGGCGCACGCCCGCAAACGCCGGCAGCGCGGCGAGCATGCGCGCGCGTTCGCTGCGCACCTGCGCGGCGCGCGCGCGCGCGGCGTCCAGTGCGTCGGGTTCCAGCGCGCGCATAGCCAGCGCGGCGCAGGGCTCGGGCACAGGATACGGCGCCTGGCAGCAGCGCAGCACCGCGATCAACGCGGGATCGGCGATCACGCAGCCGACCCGCGCACCGGCCAGCGCGTGGAGTTTCGACAGCGTGCGGAGCACCGCGATGTTCGGGTATTCGTCGATCAGGGTCACTGCGGATTTACTACCGGCGCTTTCGCTGCCGGCGTATTCGAGATAGGCCTCGTCCACGACCACCAGCGCGCGTCCGCTCAGCGCCTGCGCCAGGGCGCGGATCGCCGCCAGCTCGATGAGTTCGCCGGTGGGATTGCCCGGCGAGCACAGGAACACGATCTTCGCGCGCCGCGCGGTGGCGAGATCGCGCATCGCGGCCAGATCGCTGACCCAGCCATCGGCGTGATCGCGCATCGGCGCTTCCACGATCGGCGCGCCCTGCAGCCGCGCGCACACCGCGTACATGCCGAACACCGGCGGCGCGATCACCACCGGGTCCTGCCCGGCGCGGCACAGCGCGCGCACCAGCAGATCGATCGCCTCGTCGCTGCCGCGGCCGATCAGCACCTGCTCGGCGCGCGCACCGTAGAGCGCGGCCAGCCGCGCGCGCAGCGCCTCCGGCTGCGGCGCCGGGTAACGGCGCAGCGCACCGGCGACGTCGGCGGCGTTGTTCCAGGCCGATTCGTTGGCGTTGAGCCAGATCCGGCCTTCGACCGCGTGACTGCGCGCCGAGCTGTAGCCGGCGAACGCGCGCAGATCCTCGCGCACAAGATCGAGCACGCCCGGCCGGGCGTAGTTCGGCGACTGCGCGCTCATCGGCCCAGGCCTCGGTCCGCGCCCGCGGCGTCGCCGGCGCTGTCCAGCGCCGCCATCCGGATCGTCACCGCCGCCGCGTGCGCCTGCAGGCCCTCGGCCTCGGCGATGCGCACGGCCGTCGGGCCGATCCGGCGCAGGCCGCTCGCATCCACATGCTGCACGCTGATCGCGGTCTGGAACGCGGTCACCGACAGCCCGCTCCAGGCGCGCGCGGCGCCGCCGGTCGGCAGGACGTGATTGGTGCCGCTGCAGTAGTCGCCCAGCGATTCCGCGGCGTAATCGCCGAGGAACACCGAGCCCGCGGCGCGGACTTTCGGCAACCATGCGTCCGCTTCGCGCAGGGCGAGGATCAGGTGTTCCGGCGCGTAGCGATTGCTGACCTCGAACGCGGCCTCGATCGTCGGCACCAGGATCAACCGCGACTGCGCCAGCGCCTGACGCGCGATCTCCGCGCGCGGCAGCCGCACGAGCTGACCGACCAGTTCCGCCGCGACCCGCGCCATCAGCGGCGCCGAATCGCTGAGCAGGATCACCTGCGAATCCGGGCCGTGTTCGGCCTGCGACAGCAGATCGGCGGCGACGAAGGCGGGGTTGGCGCCGCCGTCGGCGATCACCAGCAGTTCCGAAGGCCCGGCGGGCATGTCGATCGCCGGGCCGCCCTCGACCGTCGACACCTGACGCTTGGCCTCGGTCACCCAGGCATTGCCCGGGCCGAACAGCTTGTCGCAGGCGGGCACGCTTTCGGTGCCGATCGCCATCGCCGCGATCGCCTGTGCGCCGCCGAGTTTGAACACCCGGGTCGCGCCGCATTGGCGCGCAGCGAACAGCACCGCGGCGTCGGCGCTGCCGTCGCTGCGCGGCGGCGTGCACACGATGATTTCGTCGCAGCCGGCGATCCGCGCCGGCACGCCCAGCATCAGCATCGTCGACGGCAGCGGCGCGCTGCCGGCGGGAATGTACAGGCCGACCCGCGCGATCGGGCGCACGATCCGCCGACACGACACGCCCTCGGCGGTCTCCACCGCGTATTCGCGCATGCCGCTGTCGCGATGGAAGGCGTCGATCCGTCCGGCGGCGTCCACGATCGCCGCCTTCAGCGTCGGATCGAGCGACGCTTCGGCCGCGGCGAATTCGGCCTCGGTCACCTCGAATTCGGTCAGCGCCGCGTTGTCGAGCAGGCGGCTGTACTTGCGCAGCGCGGCGTCGCCGTCGGCGCGCACCCGGGCCACGATCTTGCCCACGCCCAGGCGCACCGAAGCCGCGGAATCCTGGGTCGGCCGACGCAGCGCGGCGCGACGGCCGGCTTCGTCCAGCGCGGACCAGGTCAACAGGTTCAGATCGATCCGGTTCGCGAGCGCAGCGGTTTTCGTCGTCGTCATGCCAGCATCCTCTCCACGGGCAACACCATCAGGCCGCGCGCGCCGGCGCGTTTGAGATCTTCCAGCCGCTGCCAGGTCATCGCCCCGTGGCACAGCGCCTGCAGGGCGACATCGCCGCCGGGCTGGCCGTCCAGCGGCATCACCGTCGGCGGCTCGGCATCGGGCAGCAGCTGCATCAGATGCGGCAGGACCGCGCGCGGAGCTTGCAGCATCAGCAGCTTGCTTTCGCGAATCTTCATCACACCGTCGAGACGGCGCAGCAGCAGTTCGGCGATTCCGGCGCGCACGTCGGTGAAATCCTCCACCGGCCCGGCCAGCACCGCCTCGCTGTCCAGCACCACTTCCACCGGTTTCAGCCGGTTGGAGGCCAGGGTGGCGCCGCTGGAGACCAGATCGCAGACCAGATCGGCCTGCCCCAGACGCGGCGCCAGCTCCACCGAGCCGGACATCGTCACCGGAGTGGCGTCGATCTCGCGCTCGCGCAGCCAG
>JBIJBH010000138.1:0-8170 GCA_044345315.1 Lysobacteraceae bacterium | reverse complement strand
GGTCTACAGCGAACTGCTGAAGGCTTTCGATCATCCGGCGGTGGGCCCGGTCATCGGCCGCGTCTCGCAGCGAAGGCTCGACTATCTGGCCGCGTCCTTCCGCCAGACCGGGCTCACGCGGACCGATGCGCAGCATCGCGCGCGCCTGGCCTACGCCGCTTACGTCGGCTTCCTGCAACTGAGCATGCAACTGCATCCGCGGTTGGCGCACGACGAGTTCGAGTCCTACGTCGAGCATGTCATGGACACCCTGATTCCTCCGGTCGTGCCGCCCGCGGCGCCGGCGCAGGGCTGAGCGCATCCCCTTTTCCTTCCCTTCAGAGTCCGTCCGCATGAACGCCATCGCCGTGCCCCCGCATCCGCCGACCCGCCTGGAGGCGCTCCGAGACTGGGTCGATGCGGTCGCCCGCCTCACCCGCCCCGATGCGATCCACTGGTGCGACGGCAGCGATGCCGAGAACGCCGCGCTGATCGTGCGGATGCAGGCCGACGGCACCCTGATTCGGCTCAACGAGCGCACGCATCCGAACAGTTGGCTGCACCGCTCGCATCCGGACGATGTGGCGCGCGTCGAACACCTGACCTTCGTCTGCACCTCGCATGCCGACGACGCCGGCCCGAACAACCACTGGATGGCGCCCGAGGAAGGCCACGCCACCATGGACGCGCTGTTCGAGGGCTGCATGCGTGGCCGGACGATGTACGTCATCCCGTACTGCATGGGCCCGATCGATTCGCCGCTGTCGCGCTGCGGCGTGGAGATCACCGATTCGCCGTACGTGGTCGCGAACATGCGGCTGATGACCCGCATGGGCGCCGCGGCGCTGGCGCGCATCGAGCGCGAAGGGTCGTTCGTGAAGGGCCTGCACTCGACCGGCGAGCTCGACCCGAACCGCCGCTTCATCATGCATTTCCCCGAGGAGCTGACGATCAAGTCGTACGGCTCGGGCTACGGCGGCAACGCGCTGCTGGGCAAGAAGTGCCACGCGCTGCGCATCGCCTCCTATCAGGCGCGCAGCGAGGGCTGGCTCGCCGAACACATGCTGATCCTCGGCATCGAGAACCCGCAGGGCGAGACCCACTACATCGCCGCGGCGTTCCCGTCGGCGTGCGGCAAGACCAACCTCGCCATGCTGATCCCGCCGGAGGGCTACCGCGCCGCGGGCTGGAAGGTGTGGACCATCGGCGACGACATCTGCTGGATGCGCCCGGGCACCGACGGCCGCCTGTACGCGATCAACCCGGAGGCCGGCTTCTTCGGCGTCGCTCCGGGCACCTCCAGCAAGTCGAACCCGAACGCGCTCGCGACGATCCAGAAGAACACCATCTTCACCAACGTGGGCTTGACCGCCGATGGCCAGCCCTGGTGGGAGGGCCTTGATGGCGGCGCGCCCGCGTTTGATTGGCGCGGTCGTGAATACGATTCCAACAACGGCCCGGCGGCGCACCCCAACGCCCGCTTCACGGTCAGCGCGAAGCAGTGCCCCTCGTACTCGCCGCGCGCCGAGGATGCGCAGGGCGTGCCGATCAGCGCGATCGTCTTCGGCGGTCGCCGCGCGTCGCTGGTGCCGCTGGTGTTCGAGGCCCGCGACTGGACGCACGGCGTGCTGGTCGGCGCCGCGATGGGTTCGGAGACCACCGCCGCCGCCACCGGCGCGGTGGGCGTGATGCGCCGCGATCCGATGGCGATGAAGCCGTTCTGCGGCTACAACTTCGCCGACTACTTCAGCCACTGGCTGTCGTTCGGCGGCGTGTCCAATCTGCCGAAGGTCTTCCACGTCAACTGGTTCCGCAAGGGCGACGACGGCAAGTTCCTGTGGCCGGGCTTCGGCGACAACCTGCGCGTGCTGGAGTGGATGATCGGACGCGTGAAGGGCGAGGCCGCTGCGGTCGAGACCCCGATCGGCGCGCTGCCGCGGCCGGAGGACCTGAATCTGGACGGCATCGCGCTCGGCGAGGAGGCCCGCGACAAGCTGTTCGGCTTCGATCGCGACGCATGGCGCACCGAATTCGACAGCATCGGCGAGTTCCTCGACGAGTACGGCCCGCGGATGCCGCAGGCGCTGAAGACCGAGCAGGCCCGGATCCGCGCCGCGCTGGACTGACCGTCCTGCATTGGCAGGCTTTTGAAAACGGCCTGCGAACGCGGCCAAGGATGGCCGCGACAACGAAGCAAGCGCGTAAACGATTGATTCCTCGATAGCGAGTTCGGCCATGTACCGGACTCGCGACTTGAAAAACGCACAGGAGGTGCGTTTTTCAACAACCTGCAACAGCGCCGCGCCGGCGCTCGTGCGGACGTGCCCCGCCCGCCGCCGGTACACTGCGCGCATGTCGAACAAGCAGCAGGCGCTTTGGCAGCAGGGCCAGCGCTACACCGAGACGAAACAGTGGCGGCAGGCCGCAGCCGCCTACGAGGCCATCGTCGATCACGACCGCGGCTTCCTGCCGGCCTGGCTGGAGCTGTCGATGGCGCGCGACCAGCTCGACGCCTATCGCGATGCCCATCGCGCACTGATCGAGGCCTCGCGCATCGCCGACGCGCCGCCGATGGCGGCCCTCATCGTCGCCCGCCGCCTGCGCCGCTTCGAGGACCTTCCGCGGCTGCGCGATTACGTCGAACGCACCGGTCTCGCCGGCCGGCTGCCGCCGGAAAAACTTGTCGACCTGGCCTCGTTCTTCGCCAGCGCCGGCGACTACGACAAGACCCTGGTCTGGGTCGAGCACGTGCTCAAGCTGCGTCCCGACCTCGCCGACGCCCACAACATGCACGGCCTGGTGCTGATGTTCTCCGGTCGTCAGCAGGAAGCCGCGGAAGCTTTCGAGCGCGCGCTGAAGATCCGTCCGACCTTCGCCGCCGCCTGGTCGATGCTGTCGCGGGTGACGAAGGTCGAGCCCGGTCGCAATCATGTCGATGCGCTGCGCGCCCTGCTGGCCCGGCCCGGCCTGCCGGCCCGCGACGAAGGCCATCTGGCCTACGCCCTGCACAACGAGCTGCACGAGTTGGGCGATCACGAGGGCGCTTGGCAGGCGCTGGAGCGCGGCTGCCGCGCGCGCCGGACCGAGCAGCCCTACGACCACGCCGCGACGATGGCGATGTTCGACCGGCTGCGCGCCACCTTCGACGCCGACTTCGCCCGCGGCGAGCCCTTCGACGACCCGCTGACCCCCCTTTTCATCGTCGGCCTGCACCGCAGCGGCACCACCCTGCTGGAGCGGATCCTCTCCGGCCACCCCGATGTCGCCGACGCCGGCGAGACCTACACCTTCTCCGCCCAGCTGCGCCACGCCGCGGACCACTACTGTCCGGTGGTCGCCGACGGTGTCATCGCCGAGCGCGCCCACGGTTTCGACTACCCCGCGATCGGTCGCGGCTTCCTCGACGCCATGCGTGTCCGCGCCCGCGGCCGCCGCTTCATCACCGAGAAGCTCAACCCGAACTTCGTCGTGCTCGGCCCGATCGCCAAGGCCCTGCCGCAGGCGCGGCTGCTGCACATGCGCCGCGACCCGGCCGACACCTGTTTCTCCAACCTGCGCACCCTGTTCACCAACGAAGCGGCGTATTCCTACGACCAGGTCGAGATGGCCGACTATTGCACGGCCTATCGCGACCTGATGGCGCACTGGCGCGCGGTCATGCCCGACCGGGTGTTCGACATCGATTACGACGCCATGGTCGCCGAGCCCGAGACCCAGGCTCGGCGGATCGCCGCGCACTGCGGCTTCGATTTCCGCGAGGACATGCTGCAGGTGGACCGCCGCTCCGGCATGGTCGCGACCGCCAGCTCGCACCAGGTCCGGCAGGGCATCGTCACCAACCGCGGCGGCCTGTGGCGTGCCTACGAGCGCCACCTGGGCCCGATGCTGGACCGGCTCGCCGCACACGGTCTGGTCTGAGTCCACCGACCGTCGACGACATGCCGGGATTTGATCCGGACCGGTGTGGAAGAGGCTGGCCTGCGTTATGGTGCGTACCGATCCCGGCACCGTGTATTTCCTCATGTCGCTGAACGTTTTCCCCGCCTTCGCCGTGCCCATGGCAGAGCAGCAGCACCCGGCGCCGGACGCGCTCAACGCCGAACTCCTGCGCTTGATCCTGAGCCTGGAGTCGCGGGGCGCCGGCTACCGCAACCCCGAGCCGGTCGTCCATCAGCCCGAGGGGCTGTTCGAAAGCGATTTCTCGTTCTTCGCCCGCGAGGAACCCTGCGTGCAGGAGCTGCGCGCCTGGATCTGGTCCGCGCTCGGCGAGTTCCTGCGCAACATCAATCCCAACCTCGCCGGCGGCACCCGCGGCCTGCGCGTCGCCAGCCAGACCTGGTTCCACGTCACCCGCGACGGCGGCTATTTCGGCTATCACAACCATCCGATGGCCAGCTGGTCCGGGGTCTACTGCGTCTCCGACGGCGACCCTTCCCCGGATCACTCCAACAACGGCTGTCTTGTGTTCCCGCATCCGCAGATGGCGGCCAATACCTTTCTGGATTCGGCCAACGGCAGTCTGCGCTGGCCCTTCAGCCACGGCAATTTCGTGCTGAGCCTCAAGCCCGGGATGCTGGTGCTGTTTCCGTCCTGGCTGGGGCATTACGTGACGCCTTTCCGCGGCGCCGGGCAGCGGGTCACGGTCGCCTTCAACGCCTGGTTCAATCGCGAAGGCTGATACCCGCCCGCGCGCACCGACCGCCGCGCCCTTCCGGTTTCCGGACACGCGAAAAACGCCCAAAAAACAACGGCCCCCTTGCGGGGGCCGTCGTGTGCAGCGGACCGGAAGCGTGGATCAGAACTTCTGGTTGTAACGGAGGTAGAAGAAACCACCGCCCGGCAGATCGTAGGCGCCGTCGAACGAGTGCGCGAACGAGTTGGTGGTGGTCGGCGGGTCCTTGCCGAAGATGTTGCGGGCACCGAAGGTGACCTTGCCGTTCCACGGCGTCTTCCAGCCGACCTGGACGTCGTGATACAGGCGGCGACCCATATCGTTCACGCCGTCGTCGTCGCAGATCTCCTGCGGGGTGATGCCGTACTCGAAGTAGTTCGAGCCGGTGCAGGGGTCTTCCATCCGCGAGTAGTAGCGCATCGCCCAGGTCGCGTCCCAATCGCCCTTCTGCCAACGGGTGGTCAGGTTGGAGCGCAGGCGCCACTGCGGGTCGCCGTTGTACTCACCGACGGTGCCGAAGATCGTGTTGTTCTCGGTGTAGGTGCTATCCCACTCGAAACTGAAACGACCCCAGGCGGTCTCCGGCATCGCGTACTTGACGTTGAAGTCGTAGCCTTCGACCTCGCCTTCGGCCAGGTTGAAGCTGGACTGGCGCAGATCGATGATGTTGCCGGTGGTATCGCGGGTCACGAACGAGCAGAACAGCGCGCGCTGGGCCGGGTCGGCCGCGGCGCCGGCCGCGCCCGGGTTGCGGTAACAGGCGTTGAGAATGGCCTGCGAGCCGCGGAACGCGATCACGTCCTCCAGCTCGATCTTGTACCAGTCGAGGGTGACGTTCAGGCCCTCGGCCCAGCTCGGGCTGTAGACGATACCCAGACTGCGGGTTTCGCCGAACTCGGGCTGCAGGTCCGGGTTGCCGCCGGTGAGCGAGCGGATCTGTCCGTTCGCCTGTGTGACACCACCGGCCGGCACGCCATCGGCGATGCATCGAGCCTGATCGGTCGCCGCTGCACTGAAGTTGAAGGTGTTGCAGGGGTCGGCCGCCGCCGGGAAGCCCTCGCTGCCGCCGAGATACAGGTCGAGGACGTCCGGAGCCCGGAACGACTCGGACATCGTGCCGCGGAACATCAGGTCGTCGAAGACCTGCCACTTGATGCCGATCTTCTTCGGGGTATCGCCGCCGAGATCCGGGCTGATCGGGTTGATGCCGATGAAGCCGTTGGTCTCGTAGTCGGACTTGCGCGCGGCCAGATTCACTTCCAGCAGTTTCGCGAACGGCAGATCGGCCAGCAGCGGGATGTTCAACTCGACATAGATTTCGTCGACGGACTGCTCACCGCGGGTCGGCTCGGTGAAGTTGTCCGAGGAGCCGCCGCCGGCGACCAGCGCGTCGGGCTGGGCGAAGAAGGACACGCGACGGTGCTCCAGGCCGATCGCGAAGCCGAGCGGGCCGGCCGGCAGATCGACGATCGAGCCGGACAGGTTGGCGAAGTAGTCCTTCGTCGTCATCCGCTGCGATTCGACCAGGGTGTAGCTGACGTAGTTGATCATCGCGTCGTATTCGGCGCGGCTGATCACGCCGGCACCGAGGCCCAGGTCGACACCGCCGAACACGTTGAACGGCACGCAGCCGGCGATCACCGCACCGCCGGCGTCGAGGCACTCGAGCGCGCCCGTCACCGGGTTACGACGCGAGGCGCCGACCGCGCGACGCAGGTTGAACAGGTTGATGTAGTTCTCGGCCCGGGCGCTGAAGCGCGAATCGAGGTACGAGTAGCCGGCGTCCCAGTACATGTCGCGGCCGCCCAGCTCGAACGAGCCGTCGAACCACAGCGTGGTCGCCAGGTTGTCGTTGTTGTAGGTCGGCTTGCGCGGACCGACGGCACTCATGCGGAAACCGGCGCTGCGCAGGTCCTGGCCGAACGGGTTGAACACGTTGGTCGCGGTCGGCGCGAACGCCCACTGCGGACCGTTGACGCCGGTGACGTTCATCGTCGCCGGGACTTCGGCCAACTGCTGGACGGACTCGCGCTGGACGTAGGTCGCCATCGCGTTGAAGTTGATGCGATCGGTCAGACGCAGGGTGGTCTGCCCGTAGATGTTGAAACGCTCGATCGGCTGCAGCAGGTAGTTGATCGGCGCGAAGTTGTAGCGGTCGGAGCTGCCCGAACCGTCGAGCGAGTAGCTGATGAAACGACGGAAGTCGGTAGCCTGACGACCGTCTTCGCCCGGAGTCAGGGTGAACGGACCGCCGGCGACCGCCGTACAGGTCTGGAAGCCCGAGGGCGTGGTCGTCAGCGCACCGGCGCAGCGCACGAAGTTGCCGCGCTGGTTGAAGCCCGAGCCGAACAGGCCGCCCGAGGCCACATCGCCGCCGCCGAAGATCGGCACCGCCGAGATCTCGCGGTCGCCGGCGAGGACCGGTTCCTGATCGGTGTAGCTGATGCTCAGCACGGCATTCCAGCGGTCGCTGTCCGAACCGACGGTGAAGTCGTAGGCCTGCTGGAAGCCGTCGCCCTTGGTGTAGGAACCGAGGTAGGCGTTGGCTTCGGCGCCTTCGAAGTTCTTGCGGGTGATGACGTTGATCACGCCGGCGATGGCGTCGGAGCCGTAGATCGCCGAGGCGCCGTCCTTCAGCACTTCGATGCGCTCGACAACGGCGATCGGAATGGTGTTGAGGTCGACCAGCGCGGCATTGGTGATGCCCGAGGTGACCCAGCGGCGGCCGTTGACCAGCACCAGGGTGCGAGTCTCGCCGAGACCGCGCAGCGAAATGTTCTGCGTACCGTCGCTGCCGTTGGTGCTGGTGGTGACGTTGCGGAGCGCACCGCCGTCGGCGGCGCTGATGTTGAACAGGATATCGCCGACCGATGTCAGGCCGGTGCTTTCGATCGTCGCGCGGTCGATGGTCAGAACCGGCGAGGTGCCTTCGACTTCGGCAGCGCGCGGAATGCGCGAACCGGTGACGACGACGGTGTCGAGATCTTCCGACTCCGCGTCCTGGGCGAAGGCGACGCCCGTGCCCGCGAGGGCGGTGGTGCCCACGAGCGCGAACGAGATCGCGTCGCGGAGCTTGTTGGTTTTCAAGGTCATCTCTCTCTCCAAGTGAGTCTTGGGGTTTCCCATGGGAACCTGCCGGGGCGCGGCAAGATAGCCGCCGAAGCGGGGCAGGCCGGGGCCGATAGTAGCCCCACTCGGAGAAAAATTAAAGTGTCGTTAACGAGCCCCGCGAAAGGGGGCAGGGAGCGGCCCCTGGAGGGGCCGGTGGCGCCTCAGAGGTCCTGCTCGTAGCGGACGTAGGGCACGGCGCCCTCGTCTTCGCCCGCGGTGGTCGGCGGGGCGAAGGGGTTGCGGCCGCGGGTCACCAGGTTGTCGGCGCCGACGGTGAGCTGACCGCTCCAGGGGGTCCGCCAGCTCAGGCCGAGGCCGAGGCTGCCGAAGCGGTCCTTGCCCGGAGTGTCGACGACTTCGCCGATCACGTTGATGCCGAAGGCGCCGAGGCCGCCGCCGAGGTTGAGC
>JBIJBH010000137.1:0-8194 GCA_044345315.1 Lysobacteraceae bacterium | reverse complement strand
CGCGGCCGGCAAGTACGCCGACCTGTTCGGCCCGGGCAAGCACACGCTCAGCACCGAGAACATCCCGATCCTGTCGACGATCCTCGGCTGGAAGTACGGCTTCGACTCGCCGTTCAAGTGCGACGTGTACTTCATCAACACCCGCCTGTTCACCGGCAACAAGTGGGGCACGTCCAATCCGGTGATGATGCGCGACAAGGATTTCGGCGTGGTCCGCCTGCGCGCGTTCGGCACCTACGATTTCCGGATCGTCGATCCGCAGAAGTTCCTGCGCGAGGTCGCCGGCACCGACCAGAATTTCCGTCTCGACGAATTCGCCGACACCATGCGTTCGCGGATCGTCAGCGTGTTCACCGATGCGCTGGCGACGGCCTCGGTGCCGGCGCTGGACGTGGCCTCGCGCTACGCCGAGCTGGGCGAGGCGCTGCTGCCGATCATCAACCCGACGATGCACGAGAAGTACGGTCTGGAAGTCACCGCCTTCGTGCTGGAGAACGTCTCGGTGCCGCCGGAAGTCGAACAGGCGATCGACAAGCGTTCGAGCATGGGCGTGATCGGCAATCTCAACGACTACGTGAAGTACCAGATGGGCCAGGCGATGGGCCAGGGCGGCGACGCGGCCGCGGCCGCGACCGTGCCGGCGACGATGGCGATGGGCTTCGGCATGGCCCAGGAAATGATGCGCAGCATGCAGCAGCCGCAGGCCGGCGCTGCGCCGCAGGCCGCCGCCGCACCGGCCGCGACGGCGACGCCGGATGTGCTGACCCCGGAACAGGCGGCGCAGCTGCTGTCGGTGTCGGTCGAGGATGTGATGGCCTCGATCCAGTCCGGCGATCTGAAGGCGCGCAGGATCGGCAACGCCTGGCGGATCTCGAAGGCCGCGCTCGACGAATTCCTGCGCGGCTGAGGACATCCGCAGGCGATGACCGAGCAGAGTCTCGACAAACGTCCCTGCCCGGAATGCGGCGGGGATCTGGTCTGGAACCCGGGCAAGCAGGCGCTGGCCTGCCCGTACTGCGGGACGGTCGTGCCAGGCACGCCCACCGAGGCGACCGTGCAGGACGGCGCGGGGCGCGAACACGACCTCGCGTCCGCGCTCGCGCAGCATCCCGCCGAAGAGCGCGAATGGGGCGCGCAGCGGCGCGAGGTGAAGTGCCAGAGCTGCCATGCGATTTCGGTGTTCGTCGACGGCAAGGTCGCGCAGCGCTGCGACTTCTGCGGGTCGCCGGCGATCCTGCCGCACGAGGCGCTGCGCGACGCGATCACGCCGCAGGGCGTGCTGCCGTTCCGGATCAGCGACGGCCAGGTGCGCGAGTCGCTGCGCAAGTGGTACGGCTCGCGCTGGTTCGCGCCGAACCGGCTGAAGACCGCGGCGCTCACCGACACCCTGCACGGCGTGTATCTGCCGTACTGGACCTTCGACGCGCAGGTCGACGCGCGCTGGACCGCCGACGCCGGACACTACTACTACACCACCGAAAGTTATCGCGACAGCAAGGGCGTCAGCCGCACCCGCCAGAAGCGGCACACGCGCTGGGTGCCGGCCAGCGGCAGCCTGCGCCATTTCTTCGACGACACCCTGGTGCCGGGCACGGTCGGCGCGCACATGGCCCTGCTGCGCAAGATCGAACCGTTCCCGGTGAAGGAAGAACTCAAGACCTACGCCGCGGAATTCGTGCGCGGCTGGACCGTCGAGCGCTATCAGGTCGATCTGCGCAAGGCCTCCGAGCTGAACATGCAGGAACTGGAAGCGAAGACCCGCGCGCTGTGCGCGGCCGACGTGCCGGGCGACACTCACCGCAACCTGCAGGTGGACGCGCGCTATTCCGGACGCACCTTCCGCCACGTGCTCGTGCCGGTGTGGCTGGTGCACTACACCTACGGCAGCCGCAACTTCCAGGTGCTGGTCAACGGCCACAGCGGCGCGATCGCCGGCGAACGTCCCTACAGCTGGATCAAGATCGCGCTCGCGGTCATCACGGCCGCGGCGATCGCCGCCGCGCTGTTCGCGCTGGATTCGCAGTAGTCCAGCGCCCGGTGGTCCGGCGCGCGACGCGTCTGCGCGGCGATCAGCGCGCGCTGGTTTCGCGACGCTCGTCGGGCAGGATCGGATAGACCCGGCTGACCGCGCAGCCGGCCTTCGCAGCGAGGCTGGTTTCGGTGATCCGTCTGGAGAAGCCAGCGCCCAGACCGCCCCCCGCGCCCCCGCTGGAGCGCGAGAACAAGGCGCGATCGCCCGGGTTGCCGCAGAACGCCGAGCCGCCGATCGGCGAATCGAGCTGGAGGATGTCCATCGCGATCATCTCGGTGCAACCGCCCGCGAATTCCACCCGGTAATAGCGATGACCGCCGCTGCGCATCGGCGAGACCTCGACGATCAGATCGTTGCCGTCCTCGCTCCAGCCGCGCATGTGGCGGGTGTCGAGACAGAACGCGGTAGTGCCGCCGAAACCGCGGCCGCGACGCGCGGTGACGCGGATCGTCTCCATCTCGGCAGCGTCGCTGCGCGGCACCGCACGCCGGCTGCGCAGGGCATGGTCGGCGAATTCGCGGGCGTCGATCCGGGCCAGCCCGGAAAGCGCGCAGCGGCGGCCGTCGGCTTCGACGTGTTCGTCGTTGCTGCCGCAGATCCAGCCCTGCGGGCTGACCAGCCGCGCGCGCTCGGCGAACAGCGCATCCGGACAGGCGTCGGCCAATTCGACCCGATAGCGCGATTCGTCGCGCAGACGCAGGGCGATGGTGCGCTCGTCGCTCTGCCGCGCCTCGATCACGTCGCGGGCGTCGAAGCAGTGCGGGGCCGGCGGGGCTCCGCGGTCGGCGGGCGGCTCCGCGGTCGGCGGCGTCGCGGCGGCGGCGGAGAGTCCGCAGAGCAGGACGAGCGGAAGCAGAAGTTGTGTGCGCATGCGAGCCACCGGCACCGGGCGAGGCCACGATGATCGCGGGCGACGGCGACGGGCGTCAACGCCGCGAGCCGCGCTCATTCCGCGGCGAGGCGCACCATGCCGTCGGCATCCACCCGCACCGCCACCGCGCGCAGCGACTGGCCGCGGCAGGGCCCGGCGACGCATTCGCCGGCGTCCAGCTCGAAACTGGCGCCATGGACGGCGCAGACCAGTTGTCCGGTCTTCGAGAGCAGGAACTTCCCGGGCGCCCAGTCGAGTCGGCGACCGGCATGCGGGCAGACGTTGAGCCAGCCGCGCACGGCGTCGCCGCGGCGCAGCAGGATCAGCGATTCGGGCGCGCCGCCGACCTCCGTCTCGCAGGCGGCGGGGACGCCGTCCGGCAGCGCCGCCAGCGCGGCCAGCGCCGGCGCCGCGTCGGGGCTTAACGAACTTCTCACACCTTCGCTCATCGGGCATCCGATACTGCGGCGACCGGCCGCCGGCCCCAGTGTGTCACGACCCGCCCCATGTTCGCTTCCTCCGTGTTCCAGCGTCTGCATCGTCACCGCCGCCGCTTGCGCGATCTGTTCGCGCCGCGCAAACCGCGTCATCGCCTGCTCCGTGTGGCGCTCGCGCTGTTCGGGGTCGCGCTGCTCGCGATGCTGCTGGTGATCGGTCTGTTCGTGGGCGCGGCGATGCTCATCGCGGGCGTGATCTGCCGCCTGCTGCGCCTGCGCGGCAAGCCGATCGCCACCCGCACGCGCACGCTCGAAGGCGAATACCGGGTCCTGCGCAAGCCCGCGCTGGGCGGCCGCTGAGCCCACGCACCGCCGCCGCGCGATCGAGCGCAGCGCGACGGGCTCGACCGCGATCGCTTCATGCGATCATCCGCGCATGAACGATCGCAACGACGACCTCATTTCCCCGCCCCCCGTCACCCGCGTGCCGGTGCGCGGCCGCAACGTGGCCGGCAGCTTCCCGGTGCGTCGCATCTACTGCGTCGGCCGCAATTTCGCCGACCACGCTCGCGAGATGGGCGCGACTGCGCCGGCCTCGAAGGCCGAACGCGGCACGCCGGTGTTCTTCACGAAACCCGCCGACGCGCTGGTGACCGACGGCGCGGATGTGCCCTACCCGCCCGGGACGCAGGATCTGCATCACGAGATCGAACTGGTGGTGGCGCTGGGCGCCGATGCGCCGCCCGGCGTACTCGACCCCGCCGCCGCCGGCGACCTGGTGTTCGCCTACGGCATCGGCCTGGACCTCACCCGTCGCGATCTGCAGGCCGCGGCCAAGGCCAAGGGCCTGCCCTGGGACATCGCCAAGGGCTTCGACCATTCCGCGCCGGTCAGCGCGCTGGTGCCGGCGGCCGAGATCGGCGACCTCGGCCCGCGCACGCTGTCGCTGACCGTCAACGGCGCGCTGCGCCAGCAGTCGACGCTCGACCAGTTGATCTGGGACGTGCCCGAGATCCTGCACGAACTGTCGAAACTCTACGCCCTGCGCGCCGGCGATCTGATCTTCATGGGCACCCCGGCCGGGGTGGCCGCGCTGGTGCCGGGCGATGTCTGCGCGGGCGCGCTGGACGATGCGCTGCGGCTGCACTGCCGGATCGTCGCCCCGCTCTGAAAAAAAACCGCGCTGAAAAAACCGGCGGCGCCCGCCATCTCCGGCATGGCCGGCGCTAGACTCGGGGCTCCATCCACTCCGCGGGGCCGCCATGGGCATGATTTCCGAGTTCAAAGAGTTCGCGATGAAGGGCAACGTCGTCGATCTGGCGGTCGGCGTGGTGATCGGCGCGGCGTTCGGCAAGATCGTCAGCGCCATGGTCGACGGGGTCATCATGCCGATCATCGGCAAGCTGACCGGCGGCGTGGATTTCAGCAAGGCCGCGTGGGTGCTGCAGGAGGCGGTGATCGGCCCCGACGGCAAGGAAACCGCGGCCGCGGTGGCGATCAAGTACGGCGCCTTCCTGCAGACGATCATCGACTTCACGATCATCGCCTTCGTGCTGTTCCTGGTGATCAAGATGATGAACCGGATGAAGAAGGCCGAGGCCGCCGCCCCGGCGGCGCCGCCGGAAGACGTGCTGCTGCTGCGCGAGATCCGCGACCTGATGAAGAAGTGAGTCGCACGCGGTCGCGCGCGGCTGCCCGTGACCGAAGATCGATTCCAGGGAAGCCGCGGGCTGCTACGCTCGCGGCTTTCCTGCTTTCGATCCCGGGGAATGCCGATGTCCGCACGCCTGCTCTGTCTGCGCCCGATCCGCCCGCTGCGATTCCGCTCGCTCGTTCTGCCGACCACCGCGCTGCTCGTGACCCTCGCCGCCGCGGTGCCGGCGGCCTCGCCGCCGCCCGCGCCCGCACCGGTCGCGATTCCCGACGCGGCGATGACCACCGCCGCGCAGTTGCGCGAACGCGCGCTGCAGGACCGCACGTCCTGGGACGTGGTCGAATCGCTGACCACCGAGATCGGCCCGCGCCTCGCCGGCAGTGAGGCCGATCTGCGCGCGGTGCGCTGGGCCGAGGCGAAATTCCGCGCGCTCGGCTACGACAAGGTCTGGCTGCAGCCGGTGACGTTTCCGAAGTGGGTGCGGCGCAGCGAGCGCGGCGAGATCCTGGACGGTTACGCGCAGCCGCTGGATCTGACCGCGCTCGGCGGCAGCCCCGGCGGCACGGTCGAGGGCGAGATCGTGCGCTTCGCCGACCTCGCCGCGCTGGAAGCCGCGCCGGCCGGTTCGCTGGCCGGGAAGATCGCCTTCGTCGACTACACCATGCAGCGCGCGAAGGACGGCAACGGCTACGGCCCGGCCAGCCGGATCCGCAGCCGCGGCCCGTCGGCGGCGATCCGCGCCGGCGCGATCGGTTACCTGATGCGCTCGGCGAGTACGGCGCAGAACCGCTTCCCGCATACCGGCATCACCCGCTTCGACGAGGGCCTGACCCCGATTCCGTCGGCGGCGCTGGCCCAGCCCGACGCCGACCAGTTGACCCGCCTGCTCGGTCGCGGCCAGCCGGTGCGCGTGCGGATCGCGCTGGACTGCGGCTGGGACGGCACCGCGGAGTCGTTCAACGTGATCGGCGAAATCACTGGGCGCGACCGCCGGCTGCGCGAGGAGGTCGTGGTCATCAGCGGCCATCTCGATTCCTGGGACCTGGGCACCGGCGCGATCGACGACGGCGCCGGCGTGGCGATCACGATGGCCGCCGGGCATCTGATCGCGCAGTTGCCGAAGACGCAGCGCCCGGCGCGCACGATCCGGGTGATCGCCTTCGCCAACGAGGAACAGGGCCTGTACGGCGGCAAGGTCTATGCGACCGAATCGAAACGCGCGATCGCACGGCACCAGATCGTGGCCGAAAGCGACTTCGGCGCCGGCCGCATCTACGGCTTCAACACCTCGGCCGCACCGCAGGCGCAGGCCGCGATCGCGCGCATCGTCGAGGCGCTGAAACCGCTGGGCATCGAGGCGATGAAGAAGGGCGGCCCGGGTCCGGACGTGGGCCCGATCGCGGCCGAAGGCGCGGTCTGGGCCTGGCTGGGCCAGGACGGCACCGATTATTTCGACTATCACCACACGCCCGACGACACTCTCGACAAGATCGATCCCGCGGCGCTGGCGCAGAACACCGCCGCCTATGCCGTGTTCGCCTACCTCTCCGCCGCCGCCGACGGCAGCTTCGGCAGCGCGCCGAAGACGACCGCCGCAACGCCCTGACCCTTTCGCGATCCTCACTCCCGCCATTGCAAGGACACGACCATGGCCGACACCACCGCCGTCAACTCGCAGATCACCGACGCCGTCACCCGGAGCAACGTGAAGGTGCTCGCAGAATCGCCCGCCGAAGCGGTCGGCGCGATCTATCAGACGCTCGCCCAATCGGTCGCCATCGCGATGCAGAACGCCGTCGCGGAGCAGAACAATCAGTTCGAGCAGAACAATGCGGCCACCACCGAAGGGGTCGCGCTGCTGTACAGCGCGCCGTCCGCGGCGGAGGCGGCCAACTCGGTCAAAACCCGCGAATACACGCCTGAAACGATTCGGGAAAAAACGATGCGCGCCACCGCCGCGAGCGCATCCGCGTTCGCGACGCAGCACGACGGCGTGAACGCGCAGATCGAGGCTGCAGTGAAGCTGGCCAACGACACCACGTTCGCGTACTCGGGCGATCTCGCCTACGCGATCCGCGCCGGTGCAGACGCCCTGGCCGCCGCGCTGCGGACGCTCGGCGACACCCTGCACGAGGACCGGATGCGGATGCTGCAGATGGCCGCCACCGCGGTCTGCCTCGACGCCATGCTGCGCGATCCGTCGAAGGCCGCCGAGTACGAGGCCGTGCTGCAGGTCGTGAAGCGCCTCGCATGAGGCGGGCGCCCGGGCATCCGTCGCGCGAGATGGCGCGACGATGAAAGTCCTGTTGTCGCTGACCGCGCTGGCGGCCTGGCTGTTCTGGCTCAACCATCGCGCGCGGCGGGGCGATCGCCGCGCACGCCTGGCGCTGGGCATGAGCTTGATCCTGGTGGCTGCTGCGCACGCCGTTGCGCTGATGCTGTTGTTCGGTGCCGACGACATGCTGCGATTCCCGGGCGGCCGTGGGTCCGCGCCGGGATCGGTCGCGGTCGGCGATGATCCGGTGCTGTGGCTGTTGGGCGGCCTGCTCGCCTGCGGCTGGCCGATCTTCCTGCTGTTGATCGGCGTTCGCGAACTCAGGCGCGAGGACGCGCCCAGGCCGCCAGCAGCACCGCGGTCGCCGCGGCGACGTTGAGGCTCTCGACCGCGCCGCTGCCGGGGATCGACAGGCGCAGATCGCAGGCCCTGGCGAGGTCCGCATCCATGCCCTCGCCTTCGGCGCCGAGCACGTAGATCAACCGCTGCGGCAGCGTCGTGGCGAACACATCGCCGCCGCCGCGGACCACGGTGGCGGCGAGCGCGAAGCCGGCGGCGCGCAGCTGCGCGATCGCGTTGTCCTCGCGTCCCAGGCGCACGAACGGCACCGCCTCGGCGCCGCCCTCGGCGACCCGCGCGGCGGCGCCGGACAGGGCCAGGGTCGAATGTTTCGGCAGCAGCACCGCGGCCACGCCGAAGTGCGCGGCCGAGCGCAGGATCGCGCCGAGATTGTGCGGATTGCCCACGCCGTCCAGCCACAGCGCGCAGCAGGGGCCGGGCGCGAGATCGCGCAGCCAGGTCGACAGCGGCCGCGGCTCCTCGCGCAGCACCTCGGCGACCACCCCCTCGTGATGCGCGCTGGCCGCGAGTTTCTGCAGATCGTCGGCCGGGACCACGCGATAACCGACGCGATGGGCGACGCACC
>JBIJBH010000136.1:0-8199 GCA_044345315.1 Lysobacteraceae bacterium | reverse complement strand
ATCGCGAAGTCAAGGGCCACTGGTCGGCGCGTCAGGCTTTCCGCTTGATCGGCACCACCTGGGCGGGATCGCGGCGCAGGGTGTCCAGGTAGTCGGCCCAGCCCTGCATGACCTCCCGGCGCTGGTCGTCGAAAGTGGTGCGGTCATAGGCCCTTTGCACATCGCCTTTCTTGGCGTGGGCGAGCTGGGCTTCCAGGACATCGATATCCACGCCCAGGCGCTCGCGGGCCATCGTCCGGAGGGTGCCGCGGAAACCGTGGGTGGCGTGTTTGCCTTGATAGCCCAGGTCGCGCAGGGCCTTGCTGAGGGCGTCGCGGTGCAGGTGCGGGGTTTTCTGGCGGGCAGGGGACGGGAAGACGAACTCGCCGCCGCCGGTCATCGCCTGCAGCTCGCGCAGCAGTGCGATGGCCTGCCGCGGCAGCGGGACCACGTGGTCGTTGCCCATCTTCATCAGGCTGCCCGGGACGTGCCACTCGGCGGCGTCCAGGTCGATATGGGCCCAGCGCGCCGACGCGATGATGGCGGGCCGCATGGCCGTCAGCGAAGCCAGTTGCAGCGCGGATCGGGTCAACGGGGAGCTGTAGCCGTCGATCGCGCGCAGCAGGCCGGCCAGCTCGCCGGGCTTGGTCACGGCCGCGATATGGCCCTTGTCGAAGGTCGGGATGACGCCGCGCAGGGACAGCAGCTTGCCGTCGTCGCGCAGACCTTCCTTGATGGCGTAGTCCACGATGCCGGCGAGGTACTGGCGGGCCTTGGCGGCCAGGTGCGGCGCGCGCTCGGCGATATCGCGCAGGGCGCGCGTGCAGTCCTTGGTCGCCAGATCCGCGATCGAGTGCCGGCGAAGGGCCGGAATCAGATCCCCTTCCACGACCAGTTCGGCCTTGCGGTAGGTCTCGGTGCCGACGCTGCGTTTCTTGAAGGCCAGCCACTCGCGGGCGACGGTGGGGAACATGCCCCGTTCCTTGCGCTTGCGCGACTCGGCGTCGCCCCGGCGCTTGTCCATCGGGTTGATGCCATCGGCCAGCAACCGGCGGGCGTCGTCGCGCTTCTGGCGGGCCTTCTCCAGGGTGACGATCGGATACGGACCCAAGGCCAGCATCTTCGCCCGGCCGCCGTAGCGATAGCGGAACCGCCACAGTTTGGATTCGCGCGTTCCGACCGGTGCGACTTCGATACACAGCCCGAACGCATCGGCGACCCGGTAGAGCTTGGCTTTCGGCTTGAGTGCGCGAATTGCGGCATCCGTGAGCATGGCGCCATGTCCGGCGATATTTTCTACTCACAAAACTACTCGCGAGCCGATCCGGATGCAAGCGGATGACATCGGACGCCGACGGACGGTCAGGCAACAAAAAACCCCGCTTTCGCGGGGTTTTCGGTGTCGTCTGCGGACATGGTGGGATGTCTGCGGACTTATGTATGGTGCCCAGGAGAGGACTCGAACCTCCACGGTTTTACCCGCTAGTACCTGAAACTAGTGCGTCTACCAATTCCGCCACCTGGGCTCGGGGCGCGTATGTTGCGGTGCGACGCGCGCGATGTCAACGGGCCGCCTGACGCCTTCGCCGGGGCGCCGCGCCGACCGGCCGCTGCGCCGGCGCAGACCCGGCGTATACTCGTCCGCGATGTCAAAACCCACCAAGCAGCGTACCGGCCCCCGCGCCACGCGCGCCCCGCGGCAGACCGCCGCCGGCGCCCCCTCGAAATCGACCTCGGCTTCCGCCTCCGGCAACGACGCGCGCAGTGCCGCCCGACCGGGCAAGGCGCCCGCCAAAGGTGCCGGCAAACAGGCCGGGAACATTGCCGGGCCATCCAGGTCTGGTTCGACCAAGCCACGCGGCAAGTCCGCCAAAGCCGCGCCCTGGTTGCCCGACGCGCTCGCCGCGCCGCCGCCCCGCGCGAGGAAGCCCGCGGCATCCGCGCCGCCCGCGCTGCACGACCCGCATGCCGAACGCGAAGCCGCGCGCTACGCCGACCCCATTCCCAGCCGCGAGGTGATCCTCGAATTCCTGTCCGCGGCCGACGGCCCCATCACCGCGGAAACGCTCTGGTCGCATCTGCAGCTCGACACGAGGCCGCGCCGCGAGGCGCTGGGCAAGCGTCTGGGGGCGATGGTCCGCGACGGCCAGTTGCTGCAGAACCGCCGCGGCGGCTACGCCCCGGCCGCGCGCCTGGACCTGATCCCCGGCACGGTGATCGCCAACCCCGACGGCTTCGGCTTCCTGCGCCCGGACAGCGGGCCCGGCGACGATCTGTTCCTGTCTCCCGCGGAAATGCGCAAGGTGCTGCACGGCGACCGGGTCATGGCCTCGGTGACCGGCATCGACCGCCGTGGCCGCCGCGAGGGCGCGATCGTCGAAGTGCTGGAGCGTCGCCTGAGCCGGCTGATCGGCCGATTCACGGTCGAGGCCGGGATCAGCTACGTCGTGCCCGACGACGCCCGCATCCAGCGCAACGTGCAGATCCCCGTCGAAGCGCGGATGGACGCGCGCAACGGCCAGTTGGTGGTCTGCGAGATCGTGCACGCGCCCGACGCCTACCGCCCGCCGATCGGCCGGGTGCTGGCGGTGCTGGGCGACAAGCTGACGCCGTCGCTGGTGGTCGAGGCCGCGATCCACGGCCACGATCTGCCGCACGAATTTCCGCCCGCGGTGCTCGCCGAAGCCACCGCGGTGCCGCTGCAGGTGACCGAGGCCGACCTCGCCGGCCGCGTCGATCTGCGCACGCTGCCGCTGGTGACCATCGACGGCGAGGACGCGAAGGACTTCGACGACGCGGTCTGGTGCGAACCCAATCGCAATGGGTTCCGTCTGATCGTCGCGATCGCCGACGTCTCGCACTACGTCCGTCCCGGTGCGCCGCTGGACGACGAGGCGCAGAAGCGCGCGACTTCGGTGTATTTCCCGGGTTTCGTGGTCCCGATGCTGCCGGAGACGCTGTCCAACGGCATCTGCTCGCTGAACCCGAAAGTCGACCGGCTGTGTTTCGTCTGCGACATGCAGGTCGATTTCGACGGCGAGGTCAGCAAGTCGAAGTTCTATGAAGCGGTGATGCATTCGCATGCCCGCCTGACCTACACCCAGGTCTGGCAGGCGGTGGGCGCGGGCGACGCCGAGGCGATCGCGAGGATCGGTTCGCTGCTGCCGCAGGTGCAGCGCCTGCATCAGCTCTACCAACTGCTCGCCAAGGCGCGCAAGGCGCGCGGCGCGATCGAGTTCGAAAGCAGCGAAGTGCGCTTCGTGCTCGGCCCGCAGGGCGAAGTGGTGCAGGCCGGCATGCTCCAGCGCAACGACGCGCACAAGCTGATCGAGGAATGCATGATCGCGGCCAATGTCGAGGCCGCGCGTTTCCTGCTGAAGAAGAAGGTGCCGGCGCCGTACCGCATCCACGAGAAGCCGCCGGAGAGCAAATACGCCGATCTGCTCGAATTCCTCAAGGAGTTCAAGCTGCGGATGCCGGCCTGGGCGACGCTGCAGCCGCGCGATTTCACCGCGCTGCTGACCAAGATCCGCGATCGCGCCGATGCGACCCTGCTGGAGTCGGTGCTGCTGCGGACCCAGTCGCTGGCGGTCTATTCGCCCGACAATGCCGGCCATTTCGGTCTCGCGCTGGAGGCCTACGCGCATTTCACCTCGCCGATCCGGCGCTATCCCGATCTGCTGGTCCACCGCGCGATCAAACACGCGCTGAGCGGCGCGAAGCCGGCGGCCTTCGCCTACTCGACCAACGGCATGGCCGCGCTGGCGCTGCAGTGCTCCGAGCGCGAGCGCCGCGCCGACGAAGCCGAGCGCGAGGTCGACGAGCGCTACCGCGCGGCGTGGATGGAGAAGCATGTCGGCGGCGAGTTCGACGGCACGATCAGCGGCGTGACCAGCTTCGGCCTGTTCGTCGAGCTGGACGATTCCAAGGTCAACGGCTTGATCCACGTCACCCAGTTGCCCTACGACTATTACCACTTCGACCCGATCCGCAAGACCCTGAGCGGCGAACGCATGGGCCGCGCATTCCGTCTCGGCGACCGCGTGCGCATCGTCGTGCTCAAGGCCAGTCTGGAAGATCGCAAGATCGACTTCCGACTCGCCGAGGAACGCGGCGTCAAACCGCCGCCGCCGCGCGGGCAGCCGGCGAAGCGGCAGAAGCAGAAATATTGAGGATGTCGAGATCGACGACGATCGGTCATCTCGCAATCAATCGGTAGAGCGGGCTTCAGCCCGCTGATGCGTGTCGCAGCAAAAGCAGCGGGCTGAAGCCCGCTCTACCGTGGCAGGGATTGCAACGCGCGGTGTCCTGCGACCTGCGGAACAGGGTGCGTCTTGGCCGCACCACAAGTCGCGGCGGTGAGCGTTGGCGCGCCGAGGCGCACCCTATGCCGTGATCGCCACCGCGCCGCGTCCCGCGATCAGCCCGCTGGCGAAGCAGGCGGTGAGCAGATAGCCGCCGGTCGGGGCTTCCCAGTCGAGCATTTCGCCGGCGCAGAATACGCCGGGCAGGGCCTTCAGCTGCAGATGCGCGTCCAGCGCTTCGAGGCGCACGCCGCCGGCGCTGCTGATCGCTTCGGCGATCGGACGCGGCGCTTTCAGTCGCAGCGGCAGGCGCTTGATGGTCGCGGCGACGCGGGCAGCGTCGTCGAATGCATCGCGCGGCAGGGTTTCGAACACCAGCGCGGCCTTCGCCGCATCCAGTCCGGTCTGCCGGCGCAGGTGTTCGCCGATGCTGCGCTTGCCGCGCGGCGCCGACAGCAGCGCTTCGAGTCGTTCGAGCGAACGACCGGGCGCGAGATCCAGCCACAGTGTCGTTTCGCCGTCGCGGGCGATACGTTCGCGCAGCAGCGCCGACAGCGCGTAGATCAGGCTGCCTTCGATCCCGGTCGCGGTGAGCACGCATTCGCCCTGCAGCGCCTGCGGCGCGCCGGAGTCGTCTTGGCAGTGCGCGATCACCGGCTTCAGCGGCGCGCCGGCGTGTCTGTCGGCGAGCAGCGCGCTCCAGCCGATGTCGAAACCGCAGTTCGACGGGCGCAGCGGCGCGATGTCGATGCCGTGCGCGGTCAGCGGTGCGACCCATGCGCCGTCGGAGCCGAGCTCCGGCCAGCTCGCGCCGCCGAGCGCGAGCACGGTCGCGTCGGCGCGCACGCGGCGTTCGCCGTCGGGCGTGTCGAAGCGCAGCGCGCCGTCGCTGTCGATGCCTCGCCAGCGGTGATGCACGTGGAAGCGCACGCCCTGTTCGCGCAGCCGCCGCACCCAGCCGCGGAGCAGCGGCGCGGCCTTGCGGTCCATCGGGAACACCCGACCGGACGTGCCGACGTAGGTCTCCACGCCCAGCCCGCGGGCCCAGTCGCGCAGCGCCTCGCCGTCGAAGCCATCCAGCCATCGCGCGACCTCCGCGGCGCGTTCGCGGTAGCGCGCATCGAAGCCGGGACGCGCTTCGCCGTGGGTCAGGTTCAGCCCGCCCTTGCCGGCGATCAGGAACTTGCGCCCGACCGAGCCCTTGGCCTCGAACAGATCGACCTGCCGCCCCGCGGCGATCGCGACCTCTGCCGCGATGAGCCCGGCGGGGCCTCCGCCGACGATGGCGATCTGCGTCTGCAAGAGCGGCGAATCGGGCGGGGGAACGGACATGCACGGGCCGGCGGGAAGGGCCGCGGATGATACCGCGCGGTCCGGCCGGCGCCGGTTCGCGATGCCGCCGCCGCGGCGATCCGGCACAATGGCGCCATGAGCAAAGAGTCCCCCTGGATCGTCGGCATCAATGCCGTGGCCGCCGCGGTCGAGCACGATGCCGACCATGTCCGCGAAGTGCTGATCGAGGCCGGCGCGAAGAACCCGCGCCTGACCGAGATCGAAGAGAACGCCCGCCGCAGGGATATCGACGTGCGCCGGGTCGCGAGCAATGCGCTCGATGGCGTCGCCGGCGGCCTGCGTCACCAGGGCGTGGTCGCGCGCTATGCCGCGGCGAAGACCTGGGGCGAGAACGACCTGCAGGCGCTGGTCGAGGCGGCCGAGGGCAAGGCGCTGCTGCTGGTGCTCGACGGCGTGCAGGATCCGCACAACCTCGGCGCCTGCCTGCGCAGCGCGGCCGCTGCCGGCGTCACCGCGGTGGTGATTCCCAAGGACAAGGCGGTGCAGGTCAACGCCACCGTGCGCAAGACCTCCGCCGGCGCCGCCGACAGCGTGCCGGTGGTGCGGGTGACCAATCTGGCCCGTGCGCTGCGCGATCTGCAGCAGCTCGGCGTCTGGATCTACGGCCTGGCCGGCGAGGCGAACGCGTCGCTGTACGCCACCGACCTGCGCGGCAACGTCGCCCTGGTGCTGGGCGGCGAAGCCGATGGCCTGCGCCGGCTCACCCGCGAGCACTGCGACGGTCTGGTCACGATTCCGATGCCCGGCCTGGCGAATGCGCCGGGCGTGGAAAGCCTCAACGTCTCGGTCGCCACCGGCGTGGCGCTGTTCGAGGCGGTGCGGCAGCGCCAGTGAGCGTGTACGCATGAACCTGCAGTGGTACGACCTCGTCGGCCTGCTCGGCACGCTGCTGGTGGTCGGCAGCTATTTTCTCCTGCAGAGCGGCCGTCTCTCCGGCACCGGGTTGCCGTATCAACTGATCAACATCGCGGGATCATCGAGCATCCTGATCTCGTTGTTCGGCGGCTTCAATCTCTCGGTCGCGCTGCTGCAGTGCGCGTGGATCGCGATCAGCCTGTACGGGATCGTGCGCGGATGGGCCGCCAGACGCGCGAATGCGACCGTGTTCATGTCGCCGGAGGACTGATGGTCGGTTCCATCCGCTGCGGGCGATGTCGCAGACCCGTCCCGATTCCGGCTTATGCGCTGATGCCGACCCGCGGTCTTGCGACGGTCCACTGTCGCTCCTGCGGCGAAGACACCGAGCTGGAATTCTGGCCCAGCGTCGTGTCGCGGATGGCAGGGCTGTTCGCGGGCGTCTCCGTCGGGCGTTGGGGGCTGGGACGTTTCCAGCCGCCGGAAGTCCCCGATGCGACAACCTTCGTGTTCATACTGCTGGTCGCCGTACTCGCGTGGTTCGTGGTCGAAGCCGTCTGTCATCGCCTCTATTATCGCGCGGGCGATTGAGCCGGGCGGCATCGCCCGAGCCTTCACCTCATCTGCGGCCAGGCGTTGACGATCTTGCAGAACAGCTCGGCGGTGCGCTCGGTGTCGTAGACGGCGGAATGCGCTTCCTCGCCGTTCCACGGGATGCCGGCGGCGATGGCGGCGCGGGCGAGCACGGTCTGGCCGTAGGCGACGCCGGCGAGGGTGACGGTGTCGAACACGCTGAAGGGATGGAAGGGATTGCGCTTGTGCTGGGTGCGCGCGACCGCGGCGTTGAGGAAATTCAGGTCGAAATGTGCGTTGTGGCCGACCAGGATCGCGCGCTGGCATTCGTGCTTGCGGACCGCGGCGCGGACCGCGGCGAAGACGTGATCCAGCGCCTCGCGTTCGGGTTTGGCGAGGCGGAAGGGATGATCCAGATCGATCCCCGTGATCTGCAGCGACTTGGGATCGATCTCGGTGCCCGGCGCGGGAATCAGATGGGCGCTGGCGAGGTCGCCCGGGACGAGTCGGCCGTTATCGTCCAGGTCGATCGCCTGCACCGCGATTTCCAGCAGGGCGTGGCGGTTCCAGTCGAAGCCGCCGGTTTCCACGTCCACCACCACCGGCAGGTAGCCGCGGAAGCGTTCGGACATCTTGGGACGGACGGGGGTGGGGACGGTGACGGCTTCGCTCATGCCGACAAGGGTACCAGACGCCCCTGCGGGGGCCGGTTTCGCGCCGGGTGACCGGACTTCAGTCACATCGGGTGCCGAGCAGGGTGCCTTCCTGCCGGAACAGGGCCAGTTGCGCGGCGCCGTCGTCCGCGAAGGCTTCGGGGTCCGCGGCGCCGGCCTCGGCCGCCAGCGCCAGCAATTGCGCGCGGCCGCTGAGGTGCGGGTATTCGTCCAGTCGCTGCAGCAGGCGGAAGCTCAGCGGGGTCAGGGCGTGGAAGCTCACCGTGCCGTCGGCCTCGCGCCGCAGCATCAGCAGGGTGGGAGACTCGGGGGGCGCGTCGGGCCGGTAGTCCGGCCCGATCCGGTGCACCGGCCAGGTGTAGGCCAGCGGCCAGGCCAGCGGCGACACCAGCGGCCGGCCCGCGAGCAGGTCGCCGTCGGGGTCGTGGGCGATGTCGTCGTGGCGCGACTCGCTGATCTGC
>JBIJBH010000009.1:0-20271 GCA_044345315.1 Lysobacteraceae bacterium | reverse complement strand
CCAGCGCGACCGCAACGGCAACGTCGATCGGGTCAATCTCTACGTCGATTTCGACGGCGACGGCCGCGCCGGCTACAACTTCATGCTCGCGCTGTCCAACGGCATCGGCGACAGCACGATCAGCAATGAGAACCAGTTCAACGGCGACTGGGACGGCGCCTGGCGACATGCGGTCAGCGAGGACGCAAGCGGCTGGAACGCCGAGATCCTGATTCCCTGGCACATCGCGCCGATGCGTCAGGTCGACGGCGACACGCGCACGATCGCGATCGCGCTGGATCGCGTGGTCGGCCACACCGGCGAGCGCATGGCGTGGCCGGCGATCAGCTTCAACGAGCAGCGTTACCTCAGCGAGCTGGAGAAGATCGAAGTGCCGCAGCACAGCCAGTCGCTGCTCGCGATCACGCCCTACGTGGTCGGCCTGTACGACAACGTCGAAGGCCGCAGCGACTTCGACGCCGGCGTCGATCTGTTCTGGAAGCCGAGCGGGCAGTTCCAGCTCAGCGCCACGCTCAATCCCGACTTCGGTCAGGTCGAGAGCGACGGCATCGTCGTCAACTTCAGCGCGATCGAGACCTTCTTCGGCGACAAGCGCCCCTTCTTCACCGAGAATCAGGGCTATTTCGAGCTGCCGTTCGGCTCGCTCGGCAACGCCCAGCAGCTGATCTACACCCGCCGGGTCGGCGCGCCGGCGGACAACGGCCGCGGCGCCGGCGACGTCGCCGCCGCGGTGAAGATCAACGGCAGCGCCGGCGGCTTCGGCTACGGCGTGTTCGCCGCGACGGAGAAGGGCGACGCGGGGCGCGATTTCTACGCCCTGCGCGCGACCCGCGACGGCGAGCGTCAGGGCCTGGGCGCGACCCTGACCCGGGTCGAGCGTCCGTTCTTCGGCCGCGAGGCCACGGTGGCCGCGCTCGATCACCGCTGGACGCCGAACGCGAAGTGGACCGTGCGCAGCAACCTGGTCGCCTCCGCGATCGATCAGGCCGGGCGCACCGTGCGCGATACCGGCGCGCAGGTCCGCATCGATCATCAGATCGACGACACCTGGCGTCAGCAGCTGTATCTGCTGCACACCGGCGGCGATCTGCAGCTGAACGATTTCGGCTTCCTCGATCGCAACAACTTCAACTACGCCCGCTACGAACTGACGCGGCGAATCAGCGCGCTGCCTGAGGACTCGCCGTTCGCCTCGCACCAATGGCGCTATGCGGTCTCGCGCCGGGTCAACGACAACGGCGTGAAGATCGCCGACGCCTTCGCGATCAACCGCTTCAGCGAGCGCCGCGACGGCGGCAACCAGTTCGCGGATATCGGCGGCTGGACCGCCGGCCACGACGATCTGATCACCCGCGGCAACGGTGTGGTGCGCCATCCGGGGCGGCTGTTCGCGTTCGCCGAGCGCTTTTTCCCGAAAAAGCGGCATTGGTCGTTCTACGCCAACCTGCGCTACAACGCCGAGGGCCTGGGCGGCGTCGATCGCGGCGCGTGGACGACCTATCTGGAGCCGAACTACGCGGTCAACGACGATCTGAGCTTCTTAGCCGGGCTCGAACTGCAGCGCAACCCGGATTGGTTGATCTGGGACCAGCGGACCCGCCGGCTGGTGACCTACGGCTCCGAGCAGGTGTTGCTCAACGCCGGCGCGGTCTGGCTGATCGGTTCGAAGCAGGAACTGCGCGTGCGTCTGGAGGCGCTGGGTCTGGATGCCGAAGCCAAACGCGCCTGGAACGTGCTGCCGGGTGGACGTGTCGAGCGCGACGCCGATCCGGCCGCGGATTTCGCGCTGCGCAATCTGGCCTTCCAGGTGCGCTATCGCTACGAATTCGCGCCGCTGTCGTATCTGTACGTGGCCTACGTGCGCGGCGGCTCGCGCTTCGACCGCGGTTTCGGCGCCGGCCCGGGCGCGGGCCCGGATCCGTTTTCGGTCGGCGAAGAGTTCTCGGGCGCCTTCGATCTGCGCGACAGCGAGCAGTTGCTGGTCAAGCTGTCGTATCGCTTCGAGATCTGATGCTCAACGGTCGAGCTTGATCACGACCCGGCCGTCCTGGATCAGCGTGCCGGCGATCCGGCGGCCGCGCAGTTTCTCCTGCAGATCGGCATCGAGCCGGTACACCGGTTCGCGTCGCGCGTAGTCGCGCAGCCAGCCGTTGATGATGTCGCGCCCGGTGGCGTTCATGCGGGTGCCGACCAGCGGCAATTCGGCCGATTCCAGCTCCGGTTCTTCCAGATACAGCGCGTTGCTGCGCGGGTCGTAGCGCAGGCCACTGGTGAGCGCGACGTGCCCGCCGGGACGGTCGCCGCGCATGCCCAGGCCCTCCAGGGCCAGATCGAAATCCAGATGCAGGCGCGTGCCCTCGTCGGGGATCGCCACCTGCGGGTTGAGCACGTTGAGCTTGACCAGCCCGCCGAGCTGCTCGTACTGCCGCGGGTAGTGCTTGTCCAGATAGGCCTGCAGTTGCGGCGCGGTGAAGCTGAGCTGATTGCCGAGCAGCGCCTGGGCGGTATCGAGTGCGGCGCAGCCGGCGAGCGCGCCAGCGGCGGCGAGCAGGGCGACGGTGCGCAGGAAGGTGCGGCGATGCGATGCGGCCATGACGGGTCTCCGAGGCGATCGGCGCAGCATAGTCGAGGGCGGTGAACGCGGGGTGATCGTGCCGCGCGACTCGGCGGGGAGCGTCAGCCGGCGGAACGCGCGCGTCGTCGTGGGCTGTAATGCCACCACGGACGGGCCGGACCGCCGCGCATGAAGTCGATCGCGGCCATGAACACGTCGATCATGCAGGGGTCGTGGCGCACGCCGGTGATCCGGCACAGGCGTGCGTAGAGGTCGTCGGCGTCGCAATCGACCAGCTCGGCGGGCGAGCGCAGGCCGAGGGTGTCGAAATCGCCCGCGGTGGCCGGCCCGACGTTCGGAATGTCGGTGAAACGGCGCACCTCGGCGGCGTGGCGGGCTTTGCCCATGGGCCTTGTCGGTGATGTCCGGGGTGGTGATGCGGTCGGAGGATGCGTGCGCCGCGCCTCGAACGCGAAAGGCCGGATTCCTCGCGGAAATCCGGCCTTTCGGTCGACGCTGTGGCGATCGCGGTGGCGATCAGGCCGTGGCGGCGTCCTTCAGCTTCTTCATCGGACGAGCCTTGACCTTGACCGTGGCCGGCTTGGCGGCGAAGGTGGTTTCCTGACCGGTGAACGGGTTGATGCCCTTGCGCTTGGGCTTGGCCGGCACGTTGACCGCGGTGATCTTCAGCAGGCCCGGCAGCACGAACTGGCCGGCGCCCTTCTTGCCGATCGAAGCATGGATCGCGCCTTCGAGCGCGGCGAGCACGGCACGGACGTCCTTGGCGGCGACTTCGGTGGCGCCTGCGATATGCGCGACCAGCGCGGACTTGCTCATCACGTCCTTGATCGGCTTCAGAGCGCCCGGCTTGCCGGCGGTCTTTTTCGCGACGGCTTTCTTTTTCGTTGCCATGAGAATTTTTTTTCCTCGTCGGATGGTTGATCTGTATTGGGCCGGAGCTGGCCGGCCTGCGCACTGTAGGCCAAGGTTCCGCCGTCGCCAAGCCCCCGGAAGCCTTTTTTCAGGGGTTTTCCGGTTTTTTCGCCTCGCGGGGCGCGGATCGCGGTGGTTTTCCCGGCAGCCTGCGATGTCGATGCGCGGAGGGCGCGAGAAAAAACGGCCTGCGCGGCGCGAATCGGCCATCGACGATTGCGCGTTCGGGCACCCGGGCACGGCGCGATCGGGTGCGGCCGCCGCGTGCGCATGTGCGTGGCCGCAGTCGCGACAGCGCGGTCGCCGGGTCGACGCTACTGCCCGTTGACCAGCACGTTGGCGGCGGCGCCGACGATCAGCGGGTCGGCGGGGCGTGCGATGTGCGGATCGTTGCCCGGATAGGGCAGGGTGCTCAGGAAATGACGCATGCAGTTGAGCCGGGCGCGTTTCTTGTCGTCGGACTTGACCACCACCCAGGGCGAATCGGCGGTGTCGGTGTGGAAGAACATCGCGGTCTTGGCCTCGGTGTACTCGCCCCACTTGTCCAGCGACTGCAGGTCGATCGGCGACAGTTTCCAGTGCTTGAGCGGATCGCTACGCCGCGACTTGAAGCGCCGCAGTTGTTCTTCGCGGCTGACCGAGAACCAGAACTTGTACAGACGGATCCCGCTGCGCACCAGCATGCGTTCGAATTCCGGCGCCTCGCGCAGGAATTCGAGATATTCGCCCGGGGTGCAGAAGCCCATCACCCGTTCGACCCCGGCGCGGTTGTACCAACTGCGGTCGAAGAAGACGATTTCGCCGACCGTCGGCAGGTGTTCGATGTAACGCTGGAAATACCACTGGCCGCGCTCCTGGTCGTTGGGCTTTTCCAGCGCCACCACCCGCGCGCCGCGCGGGTTGAGGTGTTCGGTGAATCGCTTGATGGCGCCGCCCTTGCCGGCGGCGTCGCGACCCTCGAACAGGATCACGATGCGCTGGCCGGTCTCCTTGACCCAGCTCTGGACCTTGAGGAGTTCGATCTGGAGTTTCTTCTTCTCGGCCTCGTACTCGCGCCGCCGCATCCGGGTGCGGTAGGGATAATCGGCCGGCAGCGGCGCCGTGGTGCTGTCCTCGTCGGTCAGCGGCACTTCGTCCATGCGCCGCGCGGCGTCGGCGGAGAGGCCCGGTTCGAGCTCCGCCACCGGCGGCGGAGCGGTCGCGATGCCGATCGGTGCGGTGTCGGTGGCGACAACCGCGGGCTCGATCATGGCGATCGTCGCGGTTTCTTCCGTCGCCGTTTCGTCCGCCGCTGCAGCGGCGGCGCCATTGCCCCGGTCGCGGGCGGACCGACGCGCTGCGGCGGCGCGTGCCTCGTTGCGGTACGTGGGTGCGGCGGAACGTGGGCGTTTGACGGGCATAACGGACTCCGGAGCGACGAGGCGTCCTCCAGCGGCTGCGCGCAGGAGGCGGCTTTCATCCTCGCGTCATGCGCCCGTCGCGCGCTTGAGTCGGGTCAAGTTTCGATCGGTCGGCACGCCCGGCGGGCGGGCTGCGGGCTGTTCAGGCGGCCTCGTAGGCGCCGTAGCCGCGCAGGCGGCGGTAGCGGCGGTCCAGCAGTTCCTCGATCGGCGCCTGCTCCAGCGCGTCGAGTTCGTTGAGCAGCACCGCTTTCAGCCGCTTCGCCATCTGCACCGGGTTGCGGTGGGCGCCGCCGATCGGTTCGCGCACGATCTTGTCGATCAGGCCCAGTTCCTTCAATCGCTTGGCGGTGATCGCCATCGCGTCGGCCGCGTCCTGCTTCCTGTCGGCGGTCTTCCACAGGATCGAGGCGCAGCCTTCGGGCGAGATCACCGAGTAGGTGCTGTATTCGAGCATGATCGTGCGATCGCCGACGCCGATCGCAAGCGCACCGCCGGAGCCGCCTTCGCCGATCACGGTGCACAGGATCGGCACCCGCAGTTCGGCCATCTCGATCAGATTGCGGGCGATGGCTTCGGACTGGCCGCGCTCTTCGGCGTCGATGCCCGGCCAGGCGCCGGCGGTGTCGATGAAGGTCAGCACCGGCAGGCGGAAGCGTTCGGCCATCTTCATCAGCCGCAGCGCCTTGCGGTAGCCCTCGGGCTTGGGCATGCCGAAATTGCGCCGCACCTTGGTCTTGGTGTCGCGGCCCTTTTCGTGGCCGATCACCATCATGCTGCGGCCGTCGATGCGGGCGAGGCCGCCGACGATCGCGTTGTCGTTGGCGAAGGCGCGGTCGCCGGCCAGTTCCTGGAACTGGTCGCAGATCACGCGCAGGTAGTCGAGGGTGTAGGGCCGCGCCGGGTGACGCGCCAGCTGCGAGACCTGCCAGGCGCTGAGGTCGCGGAAGATCTGCGCGGTGCGCAGGCGCAGCTTGTCTTCCAGGGCGCGGACCTCGGCGTCGATGTTCACCGCCGGCCCGGTGCTGGCCTGACGCAGTTCGCGGATCTTGGTTTCGAGGTCGGCGATCGGCTGTTCGAAGTCGAGGTAGTTCGGGTTCATGCGCGGAGGCGGGGCCGTGGGGCGAAAGGCCGACAGTCTAGCCGAGGCGACCGCGGAAACGCCGTACCGATACGTACGGAAAACCCGGCGGGGCCGGCTTCGACGGAAGTCCCCCGACAAAGACAGTCGCCGGCCGCCGGGTGGGCGCGACTACGACGCCCAGGGCCGGCTCAGTGCGACTTTCACCGTGCGCACCCCCGGCAGGGCGCGCAGGGCGCCGGGCAGGTCGGCCTCGACCCGCACCGACTGGCCGCCGTTGAGGTCGAGGGTGCCGGCCGCGCCCTGCGGCAGCAGCAGGTCCATCCGCAGCGGCGTGGATCCCGGGCGATGGCGCGCGAGCAGGGCTTCCAGCCGCGTCATCAGCCCCGGCTCACGCAGGTCCAGGCGCAGGGACAGCCGCTGGGCGCGCTGCGGGCAGACCTGGTGGTAGTCCCAGCAGCGCCGGGCGCGCAGCGAGAAGCCGCCGCTGAATTCGTCCTCGCGCAGGCCGCCTTCGACGATCAGCACGCGGTCGCGGGTGAGAAGCTGCTGGTATTCGAAAAAGGCTTCGGCGAAGAACGCGCACTCGATCCGGCCGCGGCCGTCCTCCAGTTGCACGAAGGCCTGGCTGTCGCCGCGCTTGCGCATGCCGACGACCTGGCCGGCGAGGATCACCGTGGTCTCCGCGCGCCAGCTGCGGCCGCCGCCGTCCTCGCCGCCGCCGCCGCGACCGCGGCCGGACTGTGCGCTGTCCCAGAGGGCGTCGATCCGGCCCAGATCGTGGCCGACCAGCGCCAGCAGCTCCTCGCGATAGGGATCGAGCGGATGGCCGCTGAGATAGTGGCCGAGGGTGTCGCGCTCGCCCTGAAGTTTCTGGCCGAGCGGCCAATCGTCGGTCTCGGGCAGGGTCAGCGACAGCGCCGGTCCGGACGTTTCGGCGGCCGGCTCGCCGAAGCCGGCACCGAACAGCGACACCTGACCGGCCTCGCGTTCGCGCGCGAGCTGTTCGGTGGCCTTGAGCACTTCCGGCAACTGCAGCAGCAGGGTCGGGCGATTGCGGCCCAGCGCGTCCAGCGCGCCGGCGCTGATCAGTGCTTCGAGCGTGCGCCGGTTGAGTTTCGACGAATCGACGCGCCTGCAGAAATCCAGCAGGTCGCGATACGGGCCGTTGGCGCGACGTTCGTCGGCGATCGCCTCGCAGGCGCCGCGACCGACGCCCTTCACCGCGCCGAGGCCGTAGCGGATGTGTTTCCCGTCGCTCGCCTCGAACATGAACGCCGAGGCGTTGACGTCCGGCGGCGACACATCGATGCTGAGCGCGCGCGCCTCGTCCAGGAACATCACCACCTTGTCGGTGTTGTCCATGTCCGAGGACAACACGGCGGCCATGAATTCGGCCGGGTAGTGCACCTTCAGCCAGGCGGTCTGGTAGGCGACCAGCGCGTATGCGGCCGAGTGCGACTTGTTGAAGCCGTACTCGGCGAATTTCTCCATCAGGTCGAAGATCTGGGTCGCGGTCTTCGGGTCGACGCCGCGCTCGGCCGCGCCGGCCTCGAACTTGGCGCGCTCCTTGGCCATTTCCTCGGGCTTCTTCTTGCCCATCGCGCGGCGCAGCAGGTCGGCGCCGCCGAGCGAATAGCCGGCCAGGACCTGGGCGATCTGCATCACCTGTTCCTGGTACACGATCACGCCGTAGGTCGGTTTCAGCACCGGCTCCAGCGCCGGGTGCGGATAACTCACCTCGGTGCGGCCGTGCTTGCGATCGACCCATTCGCGATCCATCCCCGAGCCCAGCGGGCCGGGGCGGAACAGCGCGGCGAGCGCGATGATGTCTTCGAAGGTGTCGGGCTTCGCGCGCTTGAGCAGTTCGCGCATGCCGCGGGATTCGAACTGGAACACCGCGACCGTGTCGCCGCGCGCGAACAGCTCGTAGCTGGCCCTGTCGTTGAGCGGCAGCGCGCCGATGTCCAGCGGCGCCTCCCCGGCGCGGGCGCGGCGGACGTTGATCGCCTTCACCGCCCAGTCGATGATCGTCAGCGTGCGCAGGCCGAGGAAGTCGAACTTGACCAGGCCGATCGTCTCGACGTCGTCCTTGTCGAACTGGGTGACCGGATTGCGGCCCTTGCCGCCGCCGTCGTGTTCGGCGAACAGCGGGCAGAAATCGGACAGCGGCTGCGGCGCGATGACCACGCCGCCGGCGTGCTTGCCGGCGTTGCGGGTGAGGTCTTCGAGCTGCAGCGCCAGATCGATCAGGTCGCGGACTTCGTCCTCGCTGTTGTAGCGCTCGATGATCTCGCCGATCGCGCGCTCCGGATCCTGCTGCGCGCGCTTGCTGCGGCCGAGCACGTCCTCCAGCGACAGCGGGTCGGCCGGCTGCAGCGGGATCAGTTTGGAGATGCTGTCGACGAAACCGTAGGGCAGGCCGAGCACGCGACCCGCGTCGCGCACCACCGCCTTCGCCGACATCGTGCCGTAGGTGATGATCTGGCTGACCCGGTCGCGGCCGTACTTGCGCGCGACGTAGTCGATCACCTCGTCGCGGCGATCCATGCAGAAGTCGATGTCGAAGTCCGGCATCGACACGCGTTCGGGATTGAGGAAGCGCTCGAACAGCAGATCGTAGGGCAGCGGGTCGAGATCGGTGATGCCCAGCGCCCACGCGACCAGCGAACCGGCGCCCGAACCGCGGCCCGGGCCGACCGGGATGCCGTTCTGTTTGCCCCAGTTGATGAAGTCCGCGACGATCAGGAAGTAGCCGGGGAAGCCCATCTTCACGATCACGTCGAGCTCGATGTCGAGCCGCGACTCGTAGCTCGCGCGATCGTGGCCGGGCGCCAGCGGATATTTCTCCAGCCGCGCCTTCAGGCCGTCGTGCGCTTCCTTGCGGATCCAGCTGTCGAGCGTGTGATCCTCCGGCACCGGAAACGCCGGCAGATAGTATGTGCCCAGCGAGAGTTCGAGATTGCAGCGCGTCGCCAGATCCAGCGCGTTGTCGATCGCGTCCGGCGCATCGGCGAACAGCGCGGCCATCTCCGCGCTGTCGCGCAGGAACTGCTGCGCGCTGTAGTCGCGCGGGCGCTTGGGATCGTCCAGCACCCGGCCGGAAGCGATGCAGACCCGCGCCTCGTGCGCTTCGAAACCGTCGGCATCGAGGAAGCGCACGTCGTTGCTGGCCACGACCGGCAGCGCGCGCTGGGCGGCGGCGTGCAGGGCGAAGGCGTTGAACGCGTCCTCGCCGGCCAGCCCGCAGCGGGTCAGTTCGAGATGGAAACGATCGTCGAAATGGCGCTGCCAGTCGGCCAGCCACTGCAGGGCGAGATCGTGGCGATTGCCGGCGGCGAGCTGCCCGGCCTGGCTGCTGCGCCCGGCCAGCGCGAACAGGCCGGCATTGGCCTCCTGCAGCCACTGCGGCCGCACCACCACGCCGTCGTGGCGATGGCCTTCCATCCACGCCCGGCTGAGCAGCCGCGACAGGCTCAGATAACCCTCGCGGTCGCGGCACAGCAGGGTCAGCTGCCACGGCGTCTCGTCGCCCTCGGCGACCGAGATGTCGGCGCCCGCGATCGGCTTGATCCCCGCGCCTTCCGCGGCCTTGTAGAACTTGACCAGCGCGAACAGGTTGTTGCGGTCGGTCAGCGCCACCGCCGGCTGGCCCAGGGCCGCGCAGCGCTGGACCAGTTCCGGAATCCGGATGGTCGAATCGGCCAGCGAGTACTCGCTGTGCAGGTGCAGGTGGGCGAAGCGGGAGGACATCGGCGGGCCGTCGGGCGCAGACCGGCAGGGTAGGGCGAGGGGCAGGCGTCGGCAAGGCTTGACGGCGCCGTCCGGCCCGGTGCTGCGATAATCTCGCCCCCGTCGTGCCCCGTTGCCGATTCCGACGCAGATTCCCAAGCAGATTCCCACGCAGATCGCCGCGATGACGTCTCTCCCGCCCCGCCTGCACGGCGCCTGCCGCTTCTCGCCGCCGCTCGACCCGCGCGGCGGCAAGGTGCGCCGGGACGGCAGGACCACCGAGTGGTGGTTGATCCTGCAGTGCGATCCCGATCTGGGACGCTATCTGCGCCATCTCCATCATCTCGACGCACGGCGCACGCGTTCGATCAGCGATCCGCTGTGGGGCCCGCATGTCTCGGTGGTGCAGGACGAGAGGCCGGCCGACCTCGCGGCATGGAAGGATCGCGAGGGCAAGGTCATGTCGTTCGAATTGGTGTATCCGCCGCAGGAGATCGGCGACTACGTGTTCTATCCGGTGCGCTGCGAGGCGGCGCTGGATTATCGCGAGCGGCTGGGCCTGCCGCGCGAGCCGCGATACCCGCTGCATCTGACCATCGGCAATCTCAAGTGATCTGAGCGCGCGCGGCCAGCGCCTCCCGCACCGGCGCATAACTGCGCCGATGTTCGTCGCACGGCCCGTGCGCGCGCAGCGCGGCCAGATGCGCGGGACTCGGATAGCCCTTGTGGCGGTCGAAGCCGTACTGCGGGTGCCGTGCGTGCAGTTCCAGCATGCGGCGGTCGCGCGCGACTTTGGCGAGGATCGACGCTGCCATGATCGCCGGCTCGATCGCGTCGCCGCCGATCAGGGCTTCGGCGTTGCAGCGCAGGTCCTTCGGCAGGCGGTTGCCGTCGATGCGCGCCAGATCGGGCGCCGGCGACAGCGCCGCGAGCGCACGGGCCATGCCGGTCAGGGTGGCCTGCAGGATGTTGAGCGCGTCGATCTCTTCGCGTTCGACGAATTCGATCCGCCAGGCGAGGGCGCATTCGACGATCCGCGGAAACAGCGCCTCGCGCGCGGCTTCGCTCAGTTTCTTGGAATCGTCGAGGCCGTCGATCGGCCGCGCCGGGTCGAGGATCACCGCGGCCACCGTCACCGGCCCGGCGAGCGGGCCACGTCCGGCTTCGTCGACGCCGGCGATGCGCAGCGGGCGCGTGCGCGCGATCGCGGCGAGCGGGTCCTCGAACAGGCCGCCGGGACCGGAATGTGCCGTGCGACGCCGGGTCATGCCGCGCTCACGGCGCAGTCATGGCGCGATCGCGATCTGCGCCGGGCTGGTCGCGCCCGGCGCGGAGATCAACTCGGCGACCACGTCGGCGGCGCGCGCGGAGGCGTCGCGGCGCAGTTGGCGATGGATGTCCTCGAACTGCGGCAGCAGGGCCTCGATCGTCTCCGGACGCCCGAACCAGCGCAGACAGGCGACCGCGAGTTTTTCGGGGACGCAGTCGTCCTGCAGCAGCTCCGGCACCAGCGGCGCGTCGGCGAGCACGTTCGGCAGGCTGACGTAGCGGGTCTTCAGCAGTTTCAGCGCAGTGACGATGCGGTAGGTCGTCGGCGAGATGCGGTGGCCAATGACCATCGGCCGCTTGCAGAGCATGGCTTCGAGCGCGGCGGTGCCCGAGGCCAGCAGGACCACGTCGCTGGCGATCATCGCCCGCTGCGCGCCGCCGTCGAGCACCCGCACCCGCGCCGCGAGGCTGGGCAGCGGGTGAAGCCGCGCGCGGATCGCTTCGTCGCACTGGGCGTTCGCCGCGGGCAGCACGATCTGCAGCCCCGGCACCTGCTGGGCGATCAGGTCGGCGGCGGCGAGGAAAATCGGCAGCATCTTCTCGATTTCACCCAGCCGGCTGCCCGGCAGCAGCGCCAGCACCGGGACTCGTTCGTCCAGGGCCAGCGCGTGACGGGCGGCGATGCGGTCGGGCTTCAGCGGGATCGCATCGGCCAGCGGATGACCGACGAAACGCGCATCCACGCCGTGACGGGCATAGATCGGCGGTTCCATCGGGAACAGACAGAGCACGCGATCGGCGCTGCGTCCGAGTTTCGCGGCGCGGCCTTCGCGCCAGGCCCAGACCGAAGGGCTGACATAGTGCACGGTGCGCACCCCGCGCGTTTTCAGCCATTTTTCGACGCCGAGATTGAAATCGGGCGCGTCGATGCCGATGAACACGTCCGGACGCCAGTCCAGCAGCCGTCGGCGCAGGCCGCGGCGCAGACGCAGCAGGCGCGGCAGATGCGAGAGCACTTCCGCCAGCCCCATCACCGCCAGTTCCTGGCTGTCGTGCCAGGCGTCCAGTCCTTCGGCGCGCATCGCGGGGCCGCCGATGCCGGCGAAACTGGCCTGCGGGAAGCGCGCGCGCAGCTCCGCGATCAGCCCGGCGCCGAGCTGGTCGCCGGAGGCTTCGCCTGCGACCAGCGCGATGCGTTTCGCGCCGGGGATCGGGAATCGGGAATCGGGAATGCTCACGCGGGGGGCGACCGATGCGGCGGGAATCGCTCCGATTTTGCCCCGGCCGCAGCCGATTCACCAAATGCGGCAGGCCGTCTCAACGCAGCAGCGGACGTTCGCCCTGTTCGATGAAGTCGAGGAAGGCGCGCACGTCGGCGCTGGTTTCGGCCAGGACGGCCAGTTGCTGTTTGGCGTCCGCCAGATTGGCGCCGGAGACGTACAGCGCGCGATAGGCGCGCTTGATCGCGGCGACCCGATCGGGATCGAAACCGCGGCGCTTGAGGCCTTCGCCATTGATCCCGCGCGGGCGGCCGTAGTCTTCCTGCGCCACCATCAGGAACGGCGGCACGTCGCCGTTGACGAAGGCGCCCATGCCGATGAAGGCGTGATCGCCGATCCGGCAGAACTGGTGCACCCCGGCGAAGCCGCTGAGGATCACCTGGTTGCCGACATCGACGTGGCCCGCCAGCGTGGCGTTGTTGGAGAACACGCAGTCGTCGCCGACCCGGCAGTCGTGGGCGATGTGCACGTAGGCCAGGAACCAGTTGCGATCGCCGACCCGGGTGATGCCGCCGCCGTTGCCGGTGCCGCGATTGATGGTGACGAACTCGCGGATCACGTTGCCGTCGCCGATCTCCAGCGTGGTGCGCTCGCCGGCGAACTTCTTGTCCTGCGGATCGCCGCCGATCGCGGCGTGACCGTGGATGCGGTTGTCGCGGCCGATCTTCGTCGGGCCGAGGATGCTGCAGTGCGGGCCGATCCGGGTGCCGTCGCCGATCTCGACTTCCGCGCCGATCACGGTGAATGGCCCCACATCCACGTCCGCGCCGAGGCGGGCCGAGGGATCGACCGAGGCCAGCGGATGGATCGAGGCCGCGGCCATGTCAGTTCCTGCCTTCGGCGCAGAGGATCTCGGCGCAGGCGGCTTCTTCGCCGTCGACCCGGGCCACGCCTTCGTACAGCGCCATGTTGCGGATCCGGCGCTTGAGCACGACGTCCAGATCGAGCCGGTCGCCGGGCACGATCATCCGGCTGAAACGGGCCTTGTCGACCTTGACCAGATAGAACAGCCGGTCGTCGGGCGGCATCGTGCCCGCCGCCTTGTGGGTGAGCTGGAACAGCAGGCCGCCTGCCTGGGCGAGCGCCTCGATCACCAGCACCCCCGGCATCACCGGCTGGCCGGGAAAATGGCCCTGAAAGAACTCCTCGTTGATGGTCACGTTCTTGTAGGCGCGGATGCTCGCGCCCGCCTCGAACGCGACCACGCGATCGACCAGCAGGAACGGGAAACGATGCGGCAGCAGCGCGCGGATCTCGGCGGTCCCGATCGGGAGAACGATCTGCGGGCAGGTTTCGGAAGACGTCATTGCGGTTCCTCGTTGCGCCCGCCGACCTTGCGCGCCAGGGCGTCGAGCTGTTTGTCGAGCTGTTTGAAGCGCACGGCGCTCCTGCGCCAACTGCGGTTGTCCATCAACGGCGTGCCGGAGGAGTATTCGCCCGGTTCGCGGATCGAGCTGGTGACCAGACTCATCGCGGTGATCACGACCCGGTCGCAGACCTCCAGGTGGCCAAGGATACCGGCGCCGCCGCCGATCAGGCAGTAGCGGCCGACGACCGCGCTGCCGGCGACCGCGGAACAGCCGGCCATCGCGCTGTGCGCGCCGATGCGGACGTTGTGGCCGATCTGGATCTGGTTGTCGAGGCGCACGTCCTCTTCGAGCACGGTGTCGTCGAGCGCGCCGCGATCGATGCAGGTATTGGCGCCGATCTCGCAGTCGTCGCCGACGACCACGCCGCCGAGCTGCGGTACCTTCAGCCAGCGGCCGTGCTCCATCGCCAGACCGAAACCGTCGGCGCCGAGCACCGCGCCGGGATGGATCAGCACGCGCCGGCCGAGGCGCACGCGACGCACCAGCGACACCCGCGCGACCAGTTCGCAGCCTTCGCCGATCTCACAGTCCTCGCCGATGGTGCAGCCCGGACCGATCGCCGCGCCCGCCGCCACCCGACTGCGCGCGCCGATGCTGACGAAGGGGCCGATGCTGGCCTCGGGCGAGATCTCGGCGGTCGGGTCGATCGCAGCCGAAGGATGGATGGCGGCCGCGACCGTCGGACGATGATCGAACAGCGCAGCGATCTTCGCGAACGCGGCGTACGGGTCCTTCGCGATCAGCGCGGTGCCGTCCCAGGCTTCGGCGTCTTCCTCGCGCAGCACCACCGCGCCGGCGCCGCTGGCGGCGAGCTGGCTGCGGTAGCGCGGGTTGGCCAGAAACGCGAGCTGGTGGCGCTCGGCGCGGGCGAGGGTGGCCACGCCGTCGATGGCGCGTCCGCCGTCGCCGCGCAGCGCGAGGCCGAAGCGTTCGGCCAGCGCGGCGGCGGTGTACGGTGCGCTCGTCATGGGCCGCTCGTCATCGGCGGGTCCCTCCCCTGATCAGGGCGCCCGGTCAGTAGGCGCCGCGGAAGGTGAACTGCAGGCGTTCCAGCTCGTCGTCGTCTTCCTTGCGGAAGGGGAAGGCGTAGCTGATCGAGATCGGGCCGACCGGCGCACGCCACAGCAGCGAGATGCCCGCCGAAGCGCGCAGCTGGCCGGCGTCGAAGCCGTCGAAGTCCTTGAACACGTTGCCGACATCGATGAACGCCGACACGCGCGCCGCAGGGGTGTCGAGCAGCTTGGGGAAGAACATCTCCAGCGAGCCGATGGTCTTGAGCGCGCCGCCGATCGGCTGGCGCAGACGGCTGTTGGCGGCGAAGCCGGCGGGGCCGAGGGTGTTGTCGCGGAAGCCGCGCACCGAGTTCACGCCGCCGGCGTAGAAGTTCTCGAAGAACGGCAGGCCGGTCGCGACCAGCGCGCGCTCGAGGGTCGAGTTCGGACCGCAGTCGGCATCGCTGAACGAGGCCGAGCGCGGGATCGGCGGCGGGCCGCCGTTGAGATTGCAGATCACGCGGACGGTATCGCTGCCGTAGCTGTCGCCGTAGCCCAGCTGGAAGCGCGTGTTGAGCACGAACAGGCGGCTGAGCGGCCAGTACTTCGAGAACTCGTAGTTCAGCTTGTAGTACTGGGCAGTGGAGCCGGGCAGGGTGATTTCCGCCGACAGCCGCTGCAGGGTGCCGGCGCTGGGGGTGAAGAAGTCGTTGCGGGTGTCGCGCGCCCAGCCCAGTTCCGCGCGCCAGGCGTGGAAGGTGCTCTTGTCGTAGGCGTCGATGTAGTCGACGATTTCGGTCGGCGAGGAGCCGGGGAAGGCGATGATCTGGTTGCGGTCGATGCCGAACACCACCGAAACGCTGTCGTTCTCGGTCAGCGGCACGCCGAACACGACCTGGCCGGCCGCGCTGGTGTTGGAGAACTGCGCGGTGTTGAAGTCGGAGTTGTCGAACTCGCGCCACCACAGGTTGTAACCGAGCGAGGTGCCCTCGTCGGTGAAGTAGGGATTGAGGAACGAGAACGCGTAGCGCTGCTGGAAGACGTTGCGCTGGACCTCGACGCTGACCTGGTTGCCGGAGCCGAGGAAGTTGTTCTGCGACAGCTGCAGGGTGGTGGTCAGGCCGGACAGCTGCGAATAGCCGAAGCCGAAGGTGAAGCTGCCGGACGTGGTTTCCTTGACGTTGAAGACCACGTCGACCTGATCGCTGCTGCCGGGCACCGGCACGGTCTCGACCTCGATCGAGCCGCTCTCGAAGAAGCCCAGCCGCTGCAGGCGCACCTTGGAGCGGTCGATCGCGGCCTGCGAGTACCACGCGCCCTCGAACTGGCGCATCTCGCGGCGCAGGACCTCGTCGGAGGTGCGGGTGTTGCCCTTGAAGCGGATCTGGCGCACGGTCACGCGCGGGCCGGGCACCACCTGCAGGTTGATCGCGACGGTGCGCTTCTCGCGGTCGATGTCGGGGACCGGATTGACCTCGGCGAAGGCATAGCCGATGTTGCCGAGCGCGGCGACGATCGAGTCCGAGCTGAACTCGAGGAAGGTGCGCGAGAAGGTCTGCCCGGACTTGATCAGCACGTAGCGTTCGATCTGCTCCTTAGACAGCACGGTGTCGCCGGTGATCTTCACGTCGGAGACGGTGTACACCTCGCCTTCGGTGAGGCTGGCGCTGACGAACATGTCGCGCTTGTCGGGGCTGATCGTGACCTGGGTGCTGTCGACGCTGAAGTCGATGTAGCCGCGGTCGAGGTAGAACTCGTTGAGGCGTTCGAGGTCGCCGGTGAGCTTTTCGCGCGAATACTGATCGTCGCGGCGGTACCAGCTCAGCCAGTTGCTCTCGTTCGATTCCCAGCCCTCGCGCAGATCTTCTTCCTCGAACTTCTCGTTGCCGACGAGGTTGATGTGGCGGATGCGCGCGGCCTTGCCTTCGTTGACCTTGATGTTGATGTCGACGCGGTTGCGGTCGAGGCGGGTGATGGTCGGGGTGATCTCGACGTTGTACTTGCCGCGGTTGTTGTAGGCGCGGTTGAGTTCGAGCGTGACCCGGTCGAGTGCGAGCCGGTCGTAGGTTTCGCCCTCGGAAATGCCGATTTCCTTGAGGTTCTGCAGCAGGTCCTCGGACTTGATGTCCTTGTTGCCGGTCAGGGTCAGGGTGTTGATCGCCGGGCGTTCGGTGACGCTGACCACCAGGATGTCACCTTCGCGGTCGAAGCGGATGTCCTCGAAGAAACCGGTCTTGTACAGCGCGCGCATGGCTTGCGAGATGCGCGCGCCGTCGACGGTGTCGCCGCGCTCGATCGGCAGGTACGTGAAGACGGTGCCGGCGCCGATCCGCTGCAGGCCGTCGACGCGGATGTCGGCGACCGTGAACCGGGTGCTGGAGGCGGAGGACGCGGACTGCGCCAGGGCGGGCGCGGCGTGGAGCGAGGCCAGGCTCGAAGCGAGTGCAAGGGCGAGCAGGCGGCGGTGTGGCGTGCGCGTCATCAGAACATCCGGTAGTGGTGCGGTGGCGGTCGGTGGAGCGGTGTTGCGGGGGCGGTGCGGGGTGGTGCCTTGATGCCCGGGACGCATCAGGAGGCCGGCGCGTCGTCCGTCGACGGCCGGAGAGGAGGAACCATCGCTTGCGTCATCGGATCAGCCCCTGGATGTCGTTGTAGAACGCGAGGCCCATGAGCCCCAACAGCAGGGCGAGCCCCACATATTGCCCGGCAGCCATGGCACGGTCGCTTAACGGGCTGCCCTTGAGCAACTCAATAAGGTAATACAGCAGATGCCCCCCATCCAAGACCGGGATCGGCAGCAGGTTGAGGATCGCCAGACTCAGGCTGAGCAGGGCGAGCAGGCTGAGGTACCAGGCGAGGCCGTTCTTGGCGTAGGCGTTGGCCGCGCGGGCGATGCCGATCGGGCCGGAAACCGAGTTCTCCACCGCCAGCCGGCCGGTGAAGACGCGCTCGAACATGCCGAACAGCTCGCCGACCTGGAAGCGGGTTTCGCGCAGGGCCGCCGGGAAGGCGTCCAGCGGGCCGTAGCGCAGCAGGGCGTCCTTGGGGCCGCGGCCGGTGTCGGCCGGGGCCACGCCGAGCAGCCACTGCGGCGCGTCGCGGTCCTCGCGCGCCTGGCCCCGGCGCGGGACGATCTCGAGACTGCGGCGGGCGCCGTCGCGCTCGAAGACCACCTCGCCGCCGCCGGCGGCGCCCATCCGGGCGACCAGCGGGCTGATGTCGGCCCAGTACTCGACCGGGCTGCCGTCGATGCGCAGGATCCGGTCGCCGGGCTGGAGTCTGCCCTCGGCGGCCGACCCCGGGCTGATCTCGCCGACGACCGGGGCGAGCATCTGATGCCGGGGGACGATGCCGACCTCGCGCACCGCGCGCGCCAGATCGTCGCCCTCGGGCAACCGCGAGAAATCGATGGTCCGCACCGTCTCGCTGCCGTCGGCGGTGCGCACCTGCACCGGCACCGGGCCGCGGTCGATGGCCGAGGTCAGCAGGGCCATGCTGGCCTCGGTCCAGGTCGGGGTGCTGCGCTCGCCGACCGCCAGCAGGGTGTCGCCGCGGACGACCCCGGCCTCGGCGGCGATGCCGCGGGCCTGGCCGACGACCGGGGCGTAGTCCGGACGGCCGATCACGAACATCGCCCACAGCAGGGCCACGCAGAGGATCAGATTGGCGATCGGCCCGGCGGCGACGATCGCGATCCGCTGCCAGACGGTCTTGCCGTTGAAGGCCTGATCGCGCAGTTCCGCGGGCACGTCCGCCTCGCGTTCGTCGAGCATCTTGACGTAGCCGCCGAGCGGGATCGCGGCGACCACCCATTCGGTGCCGTCGCGTCCGCGGCGCATCCACAGCGGTTTGCCGAAACCGACCGAGAAGCGCAGCACCTTCACGCCGCAGCGGCGCGCCACCCAGTAGTGGCCGAATTCGTGGAAGGTGACGAGCACGCCGAGGGCGACGATCAGCCACCAGGCGGAAGAGAAGAACTCGCTCATGCTGCGACCTCGCGGGCGATGACTTCGGCGACATGGGCGCGCGCCGCGGCGTCGGCGGCGAGCAGCGATTCGAGCGAACCGGCATCGGCTTCGGGCATGCGCTGCAGGGCGTCTTCGACCAGGGCGGGGATGGACAGGAAACCGATCCGGCCCTGAAGAAAGGCTGAAACCGCGACTTCGTTGGCGGCGTTGAGCACCGCCGGCGCGGCGCCGCCGGCGGCGAGCGCGGCGTAGGCCAGACCGAGGCAGGGGAAGGCCTCGAGATCGGGCGCTTCGAAATCGAGCCGGCCGTGGGCGAGCAGGTCGAGGCCGGCGACGCCCGAGTCGATCCGCTCCGGCCAGGCGAAGCCGACCGCCAGCGCGGTGCGCATGTCGGGCAGGCCGAGCTGGGCGAGGGTCGAGCCGTCGACGAATTCGACCAGCGAATGCACCAGGCTCTGCGGATGCACCAGCACGCCGATGCGCTCGCCGGGCACGCTGAACAGGTGATGCGCCTCGATCACTTCCAGGCCCTTGTTCATCAGGGTCGCGGAATCGACCGAGATCTTCGGGCCCATCGACCATTTCGGATGGGCCACGGCCTGGGCCGGAGTGACTTCGCGCAACTGCGCGCGATTGCGGCCGCGGAACGGGCCGCCGGAGGCGGTCAGCCGGATCCGCGCCAGCCCGGCGCGGGCTTCGGCGTCGGGCAGGCACTGGAAGATCGCGTTGTGTTCGCTGTCGATCGGCACGATGTCGGCGCCGTGGGCGCGGACCGCGGCCATCAGCAGATCGCCGGCGAGCACCAGCGATTCCTTGTTGGCGAGCAGCAGACGCTTGCCGGCGCGGGCCGCGGCGAGGGTCGAGGACAGCCCGGCCGCGCCGACGATCGCGGCGACCATGGTGTCGCTGGCGGGGTCGGCGGCGAGCGCGTCGATCGCTTCGGCGCCGGCGTGGGCTTCGGTGTCCAGGCCCGCGGCGCGCAGGCCGTCGCGCAGGGCGGCGAAGGCGGCGGGGTCTGCGACCGCGGCGTGTGCGGGACGGTGGCGCCGGCACAGGTCGACCAGGGCGTCGGCGTTGCTGCCGGCGACCAGGGTCTCGACCCGGAGACGGTCCGGATGGCGCGCGATCACGTCCAGCGCCGAGGCGCCGATCGAGCCGGTCGCGCCGAACACCGCGACCCGTCTCATCGGCGGGCTCCCGGGCGGCGGCGTTGGCGGCGGTGGCGTGGCATGGCGGGCATGGACCGTGGCGCGGGCGTCGAGTTTCAAGGTGAGGGGTTTCAGAATCCGAACAGCAACTGGCCGAGCGCGAACACCGGCAGCGCGGCGAGCACGCTGTCGATGCGGTCGAGCACGCCGCCGTGGCCGGGGATCAGGTGGCCGGAGTCCTTCACCCCGACATGGCGCTTGAGCAGGCTCTCGAACAGATCGCCGACCACCGAGAACAGGATCGTCCAGATCGCCACGATCGCGATGTAGGGCAGTTGTTTGGCGCTTGCTCCCGCGAACGGCGCGGCGACCAGGGCGAAGAGCATGCCGGCCGCGATCCCGCCGATCAGGCCCTCGACCGTCTTGTTCGGGCTGATCCTCGGGCTGAGCTTGTTGCGGCCGAATCGGCGGCCGGCGAAATAGGCGCCGCTGTCGGCGGCCCAGACGATGCACAGCGCCAGCAGCAGCCAGCGGCTGCCGTGGG
>JBIJBH010000431.1:0-3451 GCA_044345315.1 Lysobacteraceae bacterium | reverse complement strand
CACACCAGGCCGGGATCACGCTGAGGGTGCCTGCGGCCAGTTTGAACACCCGGGCGTGGGTGGCGTGGTCCGAGGCGAAGTCGTAGTAGCGCAGCCACAGCGCGGCCAGGCACCACCAGCCGACGCCGATCACGGTCATGATCTGGAACAGCACCAGCGAGCCCCCGCTCTCCGAGCGCGAGGCCCAGACCAGGACCACCATCACCAGCAGGTTGACCACGAGCAGCACGCCACGGGCGATCGGGTCCTCGATGTCGGTCAGCCGCAGCCATTCCCACAGCCCGATCAGGAAGGCGGCGGCGCTGAGCGCGGCCATCCAGGGCGTCGGCAGCAGCAGCACCGCGGCGATCGCGAGGGGGGCCATGACCAGGGCGGCCAGCAGGCGGGTCCGGGTCATGGCGCGGTCCTGTCGTTGGAGGAGAGTGGCGCGGCGTCTTCGGGACTCCCGGCGCCCTGGATCTGGGCGCTGGTCAATCCGAAACGACGCTCGCGGCCGGCGAAATCCTCCAGCGCGCGATCGAGGGTGGCGGCATCGAGGTCCGGCCACAGGGTCTCGGTGAACCACAGTTCGGTGTAGGCGAGCTGCCAGAGCAGGAAATTGCTGATCCTGTGATCGCCGCCGGTGCGGATGAACAGATCCGGCGGCGGCAGATCGGCCAGGGCCATGCGCGCGCCCATCCGGGCCTCGTCGATGTCCTCGGGCCGCAGCCGGCCGGCGGCCACGTCCTCGGCCAGGGCGCGCGCGGCGTGCGCGATGTCCTGACGGCCGCCGTAGCTGGCGGCGACATTCAGATGCAGCCGGCCGTTGCGCGCGGTGACGGCCTCGGCTTCGCGCATCCGCTGCAGGATTTCCGGCGAAAAACGCTCGCGTTCGCCGATGAAACGCAGGCGCACCCCGCGCCGCTGCAGTTCCTCGACTTCGCGTTCGAGGGCATTGAGGAACAGCTTCATCAACGCCCCGACCTCGTCCTCGGGCCGGCCCCAGTTCTCGCTGGAGAAGGCGAACAGGGTGAGCGCGGCGACCCCGCGCTGCAGGCACCAGTCGATGCACAGATTGACCGCGCGGGCGCCGGCGCGGTGGCCCAGCGCGCGCGGCCGGTGGCGACGTTCGGCCCAGCGGCCGTTGCCGTCCATGATGACGGCAAGATGGCGCGGTATGCGTGGCGCTGCGGGTGGAACGCTCATCGGAAGATGGCCGGAGTCTGCGCTCAGACGGCCATCAATTCCTGCTCTTTCGCCTTCACCACCTCGTCGACGTCCTTGATCGCCTTGTCGGTGAGCTTCTGGATCTCGTCCTCGCTGCGGCGCTCTTCGTCCTCGGTGATCTTCTTTTCCTTCAGCAGTTCCTTGACGTGCTGATTGGCGTCGCGGCGGATATTGCGGATCGCGACCTTGGCGTCCTCGCCTTCGGCGTGCACGACCTTGGTCAGTTCGCGGCGGCGTTCCTCGGTGAGCGGCGGCAGGTTGATCCGGATCGAGGTGCCGGCGGTGTTGGGGGTCAGGCCCAGGTCGGAGGCGAAGATCGCCTTCTCTACCGCGGCGACCATGTTCTTCTCCCACGGCGTGATGGTCAGCGTGCGTCCGTCGGAGACGGCGATGCTGGCGACCTGCGACAGCGGCATCTCCGAGCCGTAGTAATTGACCTTGAGATGGTCCACCAGCGAGGCGGTGGCGCGGCCGGTGCGCAGCTTGGTTAGGTTGTGGCGCAGCGACTCCACGCTCTTGGCCATGCGGGTCTGGGCGTCTTTCTTGATGTCGTTGAGCATGCCGGTTCCTGTCGATCGGTCGGGTGGTGGCCGCGGGCGAGGGATCGCCGCGGCCGGTACGCCAAGACCGTCGATTATATGCGAAGGCGCCCCGGCCGCCCGGTTCCGCCGGGTTCAGCCTGCATGGCCATGGCCGGCATGGCCGTGCGGCGCGCGGTCGTGGCGATCGTGGCCGCAGGGGCTGCCGTGCTCGATCTGCAGGGTCGGGTGATTGATCCCGAAACGCGCATCGAGGTCGTGATGCAGGCGGTCGAGGAAGGCGTCGTGGTCCGCGGTTTCGGGGCGGACCAGATGCGCGGTCATCGCGATCTCGCCGGCGCCCAGCGACCAGATGTGCAGGTGATGCACCGCCTTCACGCCCGGCTGCCCGACGAGGAATGCCTCGACTTCGGCGCGGTCCAGGCCGCGCGGAACCGCGTCCATCGCCGCCTCGAAGGCGTCGCGCAGCAGCCGGAAGGCGCCCACCGCCACCACCGCCGCCACCAACACCGCGGTCGCCGGGTCCAGCCAGCGCCAGTCCAGCCAGAGCATGCCGAGGCCGGCCAGCACCGCGGCCAGCGAGACCGCGGCGTCGGCGATCAGATGCAGGAAGGCGCCGCGGCGGTTGAGGTCATGACCATGGCCCTGGTGACCGGGGCCGTCGCGCAGGAACCACGCGGCGCCCAGATTGACCGCGATGCCGAGCCCCGCGACCACCACCACCGCCAGCGCCGGGATCGCCGGCGGGTCGGCGAACCGACGCAGCGCCTCCCAGCCCAGCGCGCCGCCGAACCCGACCAGCAGCAGCGCGTTGCCCAGCGGCGACAGCAGGGTCGCGCGGCGCCAGCCGTAGGTATGGCGGCCGGTGGGCGGGCGCAGGGCCATCCTCGCCGCGGCCCAGGCCAGGGCCAGGCCGAGCACGTCGCCGAAGTTGTGCAGGGCATCGGACAGCAGCGCCAGCGAGTCGGTCCAGAACCCGTAGCCGGCTTCGAGCATGGTGTAGGCGAGGTTGATGGACAGCGCGACCGCGAAGGCGCGGGTGCCGGAAGACAGGCCATGCGCGTGGTCGTGCGCATGGCCGTGGCCATGATCGTGGCCATGGGGATGATCGTGCGGAGATGGCTCGCGGGGCATCGCCGGATCGTGCCACGGGCCCGCGGGCGGACACTATCCGCCCGCGGATCGTCGCCGATGCGCTTGGACGAAGCACAGGCACGCGATCGCGAAGAACGCTACCGCGACCACAAGCAGGCCGATGCCGGCGAACGGCGCCACCCGATCAAGCAGCCAGCCGTACGGGCGATCCTGCTGCGGCAGATCCTGGAACATCGGCCAGAACAACAGGCCGACGCCCGGGATCGCGCACAGCATCGCGCTGAAAATGCCGAGCCATCCGCCGAGGCGAAATCCCCGCCCGGCGCGCCGGGCATCGTCCGCGGCGGACATCATCACCGAGTCAGACGCTTCAACAGCGGCGTCGCCACGAACAGCAGCGCACCGGCGACGAGGCCTATCCACATCATGTCGGTGAACACGTCGGCGTAGAGGTTGAGCGCGGCGGCCACGTCGTACTTGCCGGCGGCGTCGGGTTCGATCGCCGCCCAGGTGCCGAGACGGCCGGCGATGATTTCGCCGAAGGCCGAGAACAGGAACCATGCGCCCATCATCAGCCCGACCGCGCGCGGGATCGACAATTGCGTCACCGC
>JBIJBH010000135.1:0-8224 GCA_044345315.1 Lysobacteraceae bacterium | reverse complement strand
CCACACCAGCGCGATCAGCGCGGCCGCGATCGCCGGCCATGCGCTTTGCGGGGCGGACGCATTCGCCATCAGCTTCAGCGTCACCAGCGCCATTCCGGCGAGCATCCAGACCGCCGCGTAGCCGAGGGCGAACAGGGCGATCGCGCGGATGCGACGCGACCTGAAGCTGCGCTGGTGAACGTGCAGCACCGGCGAGATCAGCGTCGGCGACATCATCGCGACCAGCATCAGCGCCCAATCCACGGTCAGCGTGCCCAGCGGGGAGATCGCCAGCATCGCCTGGAACGACGCCCAGGACCAGGCGACGCCCATCGACCGGCAATAGGCCAGGGCGGCCTCGCTCCACGGACCGAACAGGAGCGCCATCCAGCCGATGGCGCTCGCCACCAGCAGAGCGCCGGCGATCCGCCGACGCTCCCGCTGATCCGCCGTCATTTATGCCGCTCGCGATACACGCTCACGCGGCCGACGGTGATTGGCGCCTCGGCGTCGACGGCCCGGCTCGGCTGGATCTTCACGTCGAGCGTGTCGGCTTCCAGCGCGTCGTCGAGATACAGCTGGTCGATGATCGCGGTGATGTCCAGCTCGAACCGCAGTCCCGAGCCGCCGTGGCTCTGGTCCTTCAACGTGGCGCGGCGGAGTCCGAACAGTGCGATCGTGCCGGCCGCATGGCCGTTGACCGACACCGTCAGCGTCTGCGCATCGCGCGTGCCGCGCACGTTCTCAAGCTGCAGATAAGCGCGATCGGGCAGTGCGTCGACGGATGCGGACTCGAGGCTCTTCGAGAGCTGTCGGCGCACGCCGCTGTCCAGACGCACCTGCGCGCGGGCGCCCGAACTCTTGATCAGCAGGCTGCCGTCGTGCGCTCCGAGCAGTTCGGACCCGGCGCCCGTGTCCCGGTTGGATTCCTGCGATGCTTCGGTCATCGACTTCGCTCCCAGAGTCTGGAGCCTCATCGCGAGCGCCTTGTTCGCGGACGGGGCCTTGGCGGGGATGGGCAAGTCGTCGTAGGTGTAGTCCAGCTTGTCCAGATCATCGACGTCCTGCGGTGTATACACCCATGCGCCGCCGTCCGCCATCGGTACGATGAACTCGCGCTGTCCCGAGGCCGCGGGGCCCTGCAGCCAGCTGGGAGAGGTCGGATTGGCGTTTCCGCCCGCGTTCCACTGCGCCCACATCCGGTCGATGTTGGCATGATGCAGATAGAACACCGGGTCGAGCGCGGCGATGCCCGGGTCGCTCATGAGGCCCCAGATACCCCCCGACGGCGCGCTGCCGCCGACATCGACATGCACCTGATTGTGCGGATTGCTCTCGAGGTTTCCGCTGACGAAACCGGAGTGTGAGAAACCGGTCTCGGGCCCGCCGAAACCCGGGCGCGGCGTCGCCGCATTGCTGCCGGTGTAGAGCGTGTTGCTCATGCAGGCCGAGGACACCGGCGGGATCGGAATGAAGATGTCGCCGTCGTCGTTCGGGCCGTAGCGGGCGGTGACCAGGAGCGGATTGGGTGTGACGCCGTCGGGCAGTGTCGGTGCGGTGAACGCGGGCGGAATCTCGTACTCGTTGCCCGGGCCGAGATAGTTCCAGTAGGGCAGCGCCCACGTCGCCGGTCCGCCCAGCGCGATCACGGCCTGTCGGATCTGGCCTTCCAGCGCGAGCAGATAACCGCGATGCCAGGGCGGGAAATACCAACTCTGGTGCTGGCACTGATCCCAGAACACGTCCATGTCCGACTGCGTCGGCAGCGGCGTGACCGGGACCGCCGGCGCCGGCGGAATCGCCTGCCATCCGGGGAATCCCGGCTCCTCGTTCGGCGTGCCGGGCAGATACTGGCCGTGGATCGCGGCGAAGAACCACCAGCTGTTGCGGTCGTTCAGGGCCCGCGACATCATCGCGCCCACGCCCTTGGCGTACCAGTACAGATCCGGATTGTCGAAAGTCCCGCCGTTGTTCCAGGCGTTGGATCGGATGTAAGTGGCCATACTGTTCCCTGTGTGTGGAGTGGATGCCGTTGTGAAGATGGCGATGGATCCGCCGTCGGTGGTGGTTCGTCCAACCGCGAACAGCGGTCGCGATACCTGAGCGTGCGCGCGCATCCGGTGCGGATCGTGCGCCGCCGCGTTCGATGATCCTTGTCCGATGTGTCTGCGGGGTTACCTCCGCCGTGGCTCGCAGCCCACGCCGTCGCCGTCCCGATCCAGATGCGGGCCATAACCCGGATCGCTGCGACGCACGGGCGCAGCGCCGGCGGCGCGGGCTTCTGCGCAGTTGGCGAAGGCGCGGCCGTCGGCAGGCGTACGCTCAGGAGCGAAGTTCGATGGTGCGATGCCGCGTGCGGGCGCGGTGTCGAGGGGCGAAGACGGCGGGGATGCGTTGCCGCGGTGGCAGTGGTAACCGCCGCGTTTGCGGTCGTGGTGGCAGCCGTGCCTGTCGAGGCCGCCGCCGTGAGCGAGCGCAGGGTCGGCGCTGCAGGTCGCGATCGCGATCAGCGATGCGCCGACGACTCCGTGTGCGCCTGCCCTGGCCATCCGGCATTCTCCCCTGTGGAACGTGCCCCGGTCTGCTTTCGAGCCGAGTGTTCGCCTCGACGGACACGATGTCAATCGAATGCGCCGTGTGGCTACCGCAAGTGCACGACGTGAAGAATGGTGCACGTATCGGCCATTACCGCGTTCGATTCCCGATCGCAATCGAAGTGCGTCTATCGATGCATGACATCGATCGACGCGCAGTGCTGCTGCCGATGCTCAGTGCACCGTGTCGACATCGATCAGCGCGATGCGCTGGCCGTCGTGGAAGACTTCGACCTGTTTCCAACCGGACATGCCCGGACAGAGGACGCGGTCGTACCGGGACTGCGTCCAGGTCATGACCTGCACCCAGATACCCGGCCGCTGCACCAGATGCAGGTCCAACTGCAGGATGTCCGGGTTGATGCCCTGGGGCGTACGCGTGTGCAGTTCGGCCACGATTCCGGGATTGCCGACTTCGACTTCCCCCACGACGTGGAAGTCGTCGGGTTTGGGCGGCATGAGATTCAACCAGGCGTACCAATTGCGGGTGTTCATGAGTGTCTCCTGTGATGGATGCGCAATCGCACTATCTGCGCCTTGGGCGCAGAGACAAGTCTCTCTCCGGCATCGTTTTGGCGTCGTTTGCACACCGGGGTCACGGTCGTGGCTCGACGTGCGGCTTGAACGCCTTTTCAGTGCTTTTGCATCCTGCCCGATGTCCGGTCATGGGCGGAGACCGCGATGTCCATCGCGCGCCGCGCCCGTTCCAGACCGAACCTGAGAATGCGCAGGACGTTGCGGTGCTGCCCACGACGCCGGAACACGTCGAGCGCATTGCATCGCGACTCTCGCCCCGAGGGTGGGCGGTCGTATCTCTTTCCGATCAACGATCCACGCTGTCCAGATCGTGCTCGCCGATCACCCAGGCGTTGCCTTTGCGGGTCATGCGCACGCGGCCTTCGCGTGGGATCTCGTCGCGGTCGACGCCGCGGATCCACAGCACGACGCTGTCGCCGTCGCGGCGGCCGCGCAGGATCTCGGGGTCGAGCGGCTGGCCGTCGCGCAGGTCCTTGAGGGTTTCGCGCACGCGTGCCGGCTCGTTGTCGGGCAGGCGCCAGTCGGCGCCGGTGCCCAGGAACGGCCGCAGCGCGGCGGCGTCGCCGCGGGTGACCGCCGCGGCGTAGGCGCGATAGGCCTTGCCGGCGTCGCCGCCGCCGGCGGGCAGGGCGGTGCCGGGCGCGGCGTGGATCTTCGCGTCGAAGCGCAGGTCGAAGTCGTAGGTCTTGTCGAAGAAGTCCTCGGGTTCTTCCAGCGCCCAGCGCCCGGCGATGCGCCCGTCGCTGCGGGTGGTCAGGCTCAGGTCGCCGTAGCCGGAGCTGTTGAACGAATCGCTCGGTTCGAAGCGGCGATAGAACAGGCCGCATTCCTCGCCTTCGGCGGTGATGCAGATGCGGACGTAGCCGCCGCTGTGTTCGCCGTAGCTCTCGCGCGCGCCGTCGTCGGGGTCGAAGGCGGCGGCGACCGTGGCCGGATCGAGCGGGCGATCGCTGAGGAAGATGTAGGTCTCGCTCGCGGCGGCATCGACCGCGGCGTCGTGGCGGACCGCGATGGCGTGACGGAAGGTCACGCGATCGTCGGCCATCCGGAAATGCCCGCTGCCGGTGTCGGCGGCGAATACGCCGCCGGCGGATGCGGCCAGGCCGAGCGAGAGCGCCCATGCGGCGATGCGGTGCGGATGCGTCATCGGAAGTCCCCTTGCCTGCGTGTCGATCCCGAAGCGTAAACGGGATCGACACCGGGCGGCGGTCAGGCGATGGACGGATCGCGCCACGCGCCGTCATGTGCCCCGGTCATGCGACGCGATACACCTGCCCGGTCTGCGCGCCTTCGACGCTGCGGCTGAAGCCGAGCGCGGCGCGGGCGGCGGCGACCGGTTCGAAGCCGCGGAAATACGGCGCATAGCCCGGCATCGATTCCTGCAGCACGCCGGGACTGACCGCGTTGATGCGGATCCCGCGCGGCAGCTCCAGCGCGGCGGCGCGCACGAAGCCTTCGACGCCGGCATTGACCAGGGTCGCCGAGGCGCCGTAGCGGATCGGGTCGTCGGCGAGGATGCCGGTGGTCAGGGTGATCGAGCCGCCGTCGGCCAGCAGCGGCGCGGCGAGCAGGGCGAGGTTGACCTGGCCCATCAGCTTGTCGCGCAGACCGATCTCCCACTGCTCCGGGGTCAGGTCGAGCAGGCCGCCGAACGCGACGTTGCCGGCGGCGGAGACGACCGCATCGAGCGGGCCGGTCTGGGCGAGCGCGGCGGCGATGCTGGCCCGGTCGGTCAGGTCGATGCGCAGATCGCCGCTGCTGCGGCCGGCGGAAATCACGGTGTGGCGGGCGCCGAGTTCGGCGGCGACGGCGCGGCCCAGGGTGCCCCTGGCACCGACGAGGAGAATGTTCATGGCGGGTCCTGTGTTCGTTGTTTGTTGCGGAAATGCCGGCAATCGCGGCGGGTGAACACAGTCTGTGCCTGCGGAATCAGCTTGATTAGCCGCCCAACCGCAGAAATACTGTTACTTCATGGAAACAATCCCGACCCGGATCGATCGCATGCTCTGCTTCGCCGCGGTGGCCGACCGCGGCAGTTTCACCGCGGCCGCGGCGGCATTGGGCTGTTCCAAGGCCCATGTGAGTCGCCAGGTGGCGGAGCTGGAGCGCACGCTCGGCGCGCAGTTGCTGCTGCGCACCACGCGACGGCTGTCGCTGACGCCGCTGGGTCATCGCTACGCCGAACACGCCGCGCGCCTGCGCGCGGTCTACGACGAGGCGCAGCAGGCGATCGCCGCCGAGCGCGACGAGGTCCGAGGGCTGCTGCGGATCACCTCGGCGACCACGTTCGGCGAAGTGTTCCTGGTCGATCTGATCCATGCCTTCCAGCAGCGGCATCCGCAGGTCGAGGTCGAGCTGGACACCAGCATCCAGACCCAGGATCTGCTCGACGGCCGCTACGACTTCGCGTTCCGGCTCTCGCGCACGCTGGAGGAGCGTCTGGTGGCGCGCGCGGTCGGGCTGATCCGCGAGGTGCCGGTCGCCGCGCCGGCGCTGCTGGCCGCGCACGGCGCGCCGCGGCGGCCGGCGGAGCTGGCGCCGCTGCCGGCGCTGCGCAACAGCCATTTCCGCGACGATGCGGAATGGGTGTTCGTGCGCGGCCGCGAGAGCGAGACCGTGCGCCTGCGCAGCCCGCTGGCGATCAACAATTTCAGCGCGCTGCAGCGCGCGGCCGAGCGCGGGGTCGGGATCGCGCGCCTGCCGCAGTATCTGGTCCGCGAGGCGATCGAGGGCGGGCGCCTGCAGCGGCTGCTGCCGGACTGGGATCTGGCGCAGCAGCCGATCTACCTGGTCCACCCGCAGCGCCGGCATCCGACCCGGCTGCAGGCGGCGTTCCGCGCCTTCGCGCTGGCGTGGTTCGCCGCGCCGGAGCGTCAGGCGCTGCTGCGCTGATCGCTCAGCCTTCGCCCAGCGGGGTCAGCAGGCGGCGGCCCTGGCCGGGCGTGTGGAAGCGATTGGGCGCGAGCGCATCGCTGTGCTCCGCGGTCATGCCCAGGCTGTCGACCCACGGGATCGGTTTGCGCGGGCCGGGGATATAGGTCTCCTACTGGCCGGGTTTCGGCTCGGGATAGCCCATCACCGTGAACGCCACCGGCAGGGTGCCGGTCCAGTAGGGCGCATCGACCTCGGCGCCGGCGCTCGGCGGCTTGAAGCTCCAGCCGCGGACGGCCTTGATGCTGGCGAGCCGGAACTGTTCGCGCCAGTTCGCCATTTCCGATTCGCTGCCGATCGTGCGCAGGTTGACGTGGCTGGCGTCGATGTCCATCACCTTGCCGTCGCGACCGATGCGCACCGACAGATACACCGTGCCGTTGATGCCGCGCGCGGCGAGATCGTCCGGATAGGCCGGCATGCGCCCGCGGCGGGCGATGCTCACGCGCTCGGCTTCGGGCACGTCGGCCTCGAAACTGGCGCCGCGCAGTTCCAGCGCGAAGTTGCCGTCTTCGCGCTTCTTCGCGACGAACAGCAGGCTCATCGGCGAGCGGCTGTGGGTGCCTTCGGGCAGCGCGATCGGGTCGAATTTCCAGTGCGGCGCATGGCGCGCGACCATGTCGAGGACGGCCTTGGGCAGCTTGTCGGCATTGTCCAGCTTGTAACCCACGACCTTGCCGTCGGCGGCGATGTCGATGGTGCCGCCGACCAGCAGGCTGGATTCCGCCAGTCGTTCGGCCGCTTCACGCTGGGACTTGCCGGCCTGGGCGGAGGGGGTGGGCGCCAGCCCGAGCGAGAGCGCGAGGGCGGCGGCGAACACGGGGAGCAGGCGGGACGATCGCATGGTCGTCGGGGGCGAAGGAAGGTCGGGGCAGCCTAGCAAATTCCGTCTGCGCCCGGCGGCGGACACCGGCCGTCGGTGGCATGGACCGCGCCGGCGCGTCGTTCGCACGCAGCATCGCGACGACAACGATTGCGGCCCGTGCGGGCGCCGGCTAAGGTCGCGGGCGGAGGTGCACATGCACGGCGACGGTCTGCAACTGGCTTTGGTGTTCCTGCTCGCGGCGGTGGTCGCGGTGCCGCTGTTCAAGCGTTTCGGACTGGGCGCGGTGCTCGGTTATCTGGCCGCGGGCGTCGCGCTCGGGCCGTTCGGCGTGAAAGTGATCCACGATGCCGCGCCGGTGCTCACCGCCAGCGAGATCGGCGTGGTCATGCTGCTGTTCGTGATCGGCCTGGAGCTGTCGCCGACGCGGCTGTGGGTGATGCGCAAGCCGGTGTTCGGCATCGGCGGCCTGCAGGTGCTGCTCTCCGGCGCGCTGCTGGGCGGCATCGGCCTGGCCTACGGGCTGGGCTGGAAGGCGGCGCTGGTCGTCGGTCTCGCCTTGGCGCTGTCGTCGACCGCGGTCAGCCTGCAACTGCTGTCCGAGCGCAAGGCGCTGAACGCGCCGCATGGCCGGCTGGGCTTCGCGATCCTGCTGTTCCAGGACATCGCCGCGATCCCGCTGCTGGCGGCGATCCCGCTGCTCGGTGTGGCCGCAGCCAGCGCGGATTCGGTGTGGACCGACGTGCTCAAGGCGGTCGCAGCGATCGTCGCGGTGGTGATCGGCGGGCGCTTCCTGCTGCGCCAACTGTTCCGGATCGCCGCGCGCATCGGTGTGCCCGAAATGCTCACCGCGACCGCGCTGCTCGCGGTGCTCGGCGCCGGCTGGGTGATGCATCTGGCCGGTCTGAGCATGGGCCTGGGCGCGTTCATCGCCGGCGTGCTGCTGGCCGATTCCGAATTCCGCCACGAGATCGAATCGCAGATCGAGCCGTTCAAGGGCCTGCTGCTCGGCCTGTTCTTCATGGCCGTGGGCATGAGCATCGATCTGCGCCTGATCGCGTCCGAGCCGATGACGATCGTCGTCGGCACCCTGGTGCTTCTCGCGCTGAAATCCGGCGTACTGTTCGCGCTCGGCCTGCGTCCGGGCCGGATCGGCTGGCGCGAGGCCCTGCCGCTGGCCGCGGTGCTGGCGCTGGGCGGCGAATTCGCGTTCGTGGTGCTGTCCGAGGCGGTGAAGGCGGGCCTGATCGATACCACGCTGCAGAACCGGCTGATCGCGATCGTCGGTCTGTCGATGGCGCTGACCCCGCTGTCGGTGATCGCGGTCGCGCGCTGGCTGCGCACGCATCCGGAGACGGCG
>JBIJBH010000134.1:0-8250 GCA_044345315.1 Lysobacteraceae bacterium | reverse complement strand
AAACCTCCTGCGCACTGAAACCGAAGGCCGCCGCCCGTTCCCGATCGACACGCACCCTCAATTCCGTATTCTTGTCGCCCGTGTTGATGCGCACGTCGCGCAGGGTCTCGATCCGCGAAAGCATCGGCAGTACGTCCTCCGCGATCTCCACCAGCACCTGGGTGGAGTCGCCGGTCAGCTGCACTTCGACCGTCTTCGGCGCGCTGCCCTGATCGTCCGCCTGGCCGATGGTGAGCTTCGCTCGCGCCGAATTCGGCAATCCCTTGCGGATGTCGTCGATCAAGGTCTTGACGTCGCCGTCGAAATCCTCGTCGAAGGCGATCCTGGTCTGAGCGCCGCCGCGACCGCCGCCCTCGCCGTACCAGGAATAGATCTGCACGATTTTGAAACGCTCGCGATTGCGCTCGAGGTAGTCTTCGATCCGGCGCACTTCTTCGGACATCTGCTCCTTGGTGTAACCGCTGTTCCACTGGTATTCGACCGCCGTCTCCAGGCCGTCGTCTCCGCCGAACATGTTGGTCTTGGTCATGACCATCGGCACGATGCTGATCAGCGTGATCAGCAGGATGCCGAGCACGCTCTTGCCGCGGTGCTCCAGCGTCCAGCGCAGCAGACGGGCGTAGCGCAGCTGCAGCCGGTTGATCATGCCGGTCGAATCGCGCAGCGTCGGCGGCGTCTTCAGTCGGGCGGAGATCATCGGAATGAGGCTGATCGCCACCAGCCAGGACGCGAGCAGCGACACCGAGATGGTGACCGCGATCTGCGAGAGGTAGATCGCGAGCAGATTGCGTTCTCCGAACAGGTTGGGCACGAACACGATGCAATGGCAGAGCGTGCCGGCGGACAGCGCGATCGCGACGTGACGGGTGCCGAGCAGCGAAGCCAGCAGCGGATTGTCCGGGTTCTTCTCGCGCTCCTGATAGATGCTCTCGACCACCACCACCGCGTTGTCCACCAGCATGCCGACCGCGAGCAGCAGCCCCATCATCGACAGGATGTTGAGCGTGATCCCCGCGAAGTACATGAAGCCGAGGGTCATGATGAAGCAGATCGGGATCGCCAGCGTCACCATCAGGGTCGACGGCCAGTGGCGCAGGAAGAAGTAAAGCACGATGATCGACAGCAGCAGGCCGATCAGGCCTGCTTCGGCCAGCTCCATCAGCGAACCGGTGACGGTCTCGCCCTGATCGTTGATGATCTTCACCTGGATGTCGCGCAGCGCCGGCGATTCGCGGATCCGCTCGACTTCTTCCTTGGCGAGCCTGGACACCTCGACGAGATTCGCGTTGCGCTCCTTGAAGACATCGATGCCGACCGCGGGAAAGCCGTCGAGTCGACGTCCGTAATCCATGCGCACGGGCTTGAGGCGGACCTCGGCGACATCACGCAACCGCAGACCGTTCTGGCCCACGACCAGATCGCGGAGCTGATCGAGATCCTGGATCTCGCCGACCGGCTGCACCCTGACCCGCTGGGAGCCATCGTCGATCTTGCCGGCGGAGAGAGTGAAATTGGCCTCGCGTAGACGCGAGGCCAATTCGTTCAGACTGAGACCGTAGGCGCTCAGTGCTTCGGAGGAAATCGCGATCTCCACCTCGCTTGGCGTGGCGCCGGAGACTTCGACCCTGGCGACGCCGGGAAGACGCTCGAGACGCCGCTTGAACTGCCGATCGATCAGTTCGTAGGCCTGATCCAGCTGCAGGCTCTTGCTCGCCAGCCGGACCGCGATGACGGGTTGATCGGTGGTGTCGAAATTGCCGACGAAATAACGCTGCATGTCGTCGGGCAAGTCGCCGCGGATCGCATCGATGCGCTCGCGCGCCTCGGAAGCGGCGATCGCCACATCGCGCTCCCAGTCGCTGAAGAACACGGCGATCGACGCCGAGTCTCCGGTCGCGGTGCTCTGGATGTTCTTGATCCCCGGCATCGTCGCCAGCGCTTCTTCCGCCGGCCGCAGGATGCTGCGCTCGACTTCTTCGGGCGTGGAGCCCGGATACGGAAGCTGGGCGAAGATGACCGGGAAGTTGGCCGCCGGAAACGCTTCCAGCGACAGCCGCGTCGCCGCGATCAGCCCGATCGCGAACAGCGACACGAAGAACATCACCGTGGTGACGGGGCGTCGGATGCTGAATGCGGCGACGCTCACGACGGCAAGCCCTCGGCCGGCGGCGTCCTGCCGGCGGCGTCGCCGGTCGCCTGCGCCTCGAAGCCGCCCTCGATCCCTTCGCGTCCGCGTCGCGCGCGGGCGACGTAATGCTCGTCGGGACGACGATCGAGCAGATCGTAGACCACGGGAATGACGATCAGGGTCAGCAGCGTCGAAACGATCAGACCGCCGATCACCGTGATCGCCATCGGCGAACGCACCTCGGCGCCTTCGCCGAACGCCAGCGCCAGCGGCAGGAATCCGAACAAGGTGCACAGCGTGGTCATGATGATCGGCCGCAGACGCGAACGCGCGGCATCGACCAACGCATCGCGCTTGGCCATGCCGGCCTCGCGCGACTGATTGACCTTGTCGATCAGGATGATGGCGTTCTTGACCACCAGGCCGACCAGCAGGATGAGACCGATGAATACCACCACCGACACGGTCGAGTTGGTCGCGATCAGCGCCAGAATCGCGCCGACCATGGCCAGAGGAATCGTGAACAGGATGACGAACGGGTGCAGCAGGGACTCGAACTGCGACGCCATGACCAGGTAGACCATGAAAATCGCGAGCCCGAAAGCGAACAGCAGCGAGCCCAGCGATTCGCTCAGCTCCTCGCCCTGGCCGCCGATATGCATGCCGATGCCGGCGCCGAGCCCGGTCTCGCTCTCTGCCACCATCTCCCTGACTTCGCTGACCGCGGTACCGAGATCGATCCCGTTCAGATTCGCGGAGACGATCGCCACACGTACCTGGTCGACGCGATGGATTTCGCTCGGACCGACGTTCGACGTCACCTCGGCCACCGCAGCGAGCGTCACCGGACTGGCGCTGCCGGGATTGACGATCAGACGACGGATGTCCTCGACCGTCGAACGGTCGCTCTCGCGAGCGCGCACCAGCACATCGATCTTGCGGCTGCGGAAGCTGTAGCGGGTGGCGACATCGCCGCGCACCTTCTTCACCACCACATCGGCGATCTGCCGCGTGGTCAGGCCCAGCGCGGCCGCGCGCTCCTGGTCGAAATGGATCTGGATTTCAGGGAAGCCCTGCTCCACCGTCGACTGTACGTCGGCGTAGTGCGGATTGGCCCGCAGCATGTCGGCCAGCCTGCGGCCGGCGCGCTCGATGCTCTCCAGATCCTGTCCACGCAGTTCGATCTCCAGCGGCATCGAGAAACTGAACAGTTCCGGCCGGCTGAAATCGACCTGCGCGCCCGGATAGCGACGCGCGGTCTCGCGCATCGCATCGGTCAGGGCCGCCTCGCGCTGGTCGTCGCCGCTGACGTTCATCACCACCGTCAGCTTGCCGATGTTCTCTCCGCTTTCGGTCGGGCTGGCATCGAGACGGGTGCCGCTGCCGCTGACGCCGTACAGCGCCCGCACGCCGTCGCTGCCCGCATGCGCCTGCTGCAGTTGGCGCACGACCTGATCGGTCTCGCGCAGCGGCGTTCCGGGCGGAAGCTTGACCGTCATCTCGAAGCGGTCCTGCGCCAGCTGCGGGATCAGGTCCGTGCCCAGCGTGGGCACCGCCAGCATGCTCGCCGCGAACGCCGTGGCGGCCAGTCCGAGCACCATCCCCGGTCGGGTGAGCGCGCGCGGCAGCAGACGCAGATATCCGCGTTCGAGCCGGTGATACGGCGCCATCGCCACATCGCTGAGTTTGCCCATCACCGGGCCGATCACCGTGACCAGCCCCCGCCAGACGCGGACGAAGGCGAAGGACAGGAAGTAGAACGACCAGCGCACGGTCGCGGCGAGCAAGCGCAGCACCGCGGCGATCGGCTTCTGCCACCGCTTTTCCGGCTGCCAGCGCGGATATTGCGGCTCTTCCGGGAACGCCATCGGCGCGCGGTCGCGCAGACCGCTCAGCATCGGGATCAGGGTCATCGACACGAACAGCGAAATCGCGATCGCGGTGGCGACGGTCAGCGCCTGATCGCGGAAAAGCTCGCCGGCGATGCCTTCCACGAACACCAGCGGCAGGAACACCGCGATGTTGGTCAGCGTGGAGGCGACCACCGCCATGCTGACTTCGCGCGTCCCCTGGATCGCTGCCGAGAACACGCCAAGGCCGCGCTCGCGGGCCTTGGCGATGCTTTCGAGTATCACGATCGAGTCGTCGACCACCAGACCGGTCGCCAGCGCGAGACCGCCCAACGACATGACGTTCAGGCTCAGTCCGAACTGGTCCATGAAGAAGAAGGTGGCGACGATCGACACCGGGAGCGACAGCGAGATGACGAACGTGCTCCAGCCGTCGCGCAGGAACAGGAAGATCACCAGCACCGCGAGCAGGCCGCCGAGCACGGCGTCGAACTTGACGTCGTTGATCGCATGGCGGATGAACTGCGACTGGTCGTCGACGGTGGTCAGTTCGATGTCGGCGGGGATCTCGTCGCGGATCCGTTCGAGTCTTTCGACGATCGCGTCGGCGGTGGCGACGGTGTTGGCGTCGCCTTCCTTGTAGATCGCCAGCTCGACTGCCTCGCGTCCGCCCAGGCGGATGATCGCCTCGCGCTCCTTGTGGCCCTGACGCACTTCCGCGACGTCCTTCAGGCGCACCGGCATGCCGTTCGCGGGCGCGTCGCTGCCGCCGCCGCCCTGCAGCGAACTGGCCGCTGCGATGGCGGCGGCCGAGCCGGTGGATGCGGCCACGGCGAGCATCTGCTGGCTCGCGCTGGAGGCGCCTTCGTTGCCGCCGGCGGCCCGCGTGGTGATCAGCACTTCGCGCATCTCGTCGATGGTCGCGAACTGATTGACGGTGCGGACCAGATAGCGCTGGCTGCCCTGCTCCATGCGCCCGCCGGAAATGTTGATGTTCTCCTGCTGCAGGCGCTGGATGACGGTGTCGATCGTCAGCCCGAGCTGGGCCAGCTTCTGCTGGTCGATGTCGACCTGCACCTCGTCTTCGAGGCCGCCGCCGACCTTGACCGCCGCGACGCCTTCGACGGGCTCGAGGCGTTTCTTGAGATCGTCGTTGGCGAACCGGCGCAATTCGGCCAGCCGGCGCAGATCCGTCGGCTCCTCGGCCGCGCCGCGCGCGCCGTCGGCTTTCGCGGCCAGCACGAGGCGCATGACCGGCTCGGTCGAAGGATTGAAGCGCAGCAGCACCGGCGGTTTCGCTTCCAGCGGCAGCTGCAGCACTTCCATCTTGTCGCGCACGTCGAGGCTGGCCTGGTTCATGTCCGTGCCCCAGGCGAACTCCAGCACCACGTCGCTCTGGCCGGTGCGCGAGACCGACTTGAGCTTGCGCAGGTTCTTCACCACACCCAGCGCTTCTTCCATCGGCTCGGTGATCAGGGTCTCGATCTCGGCCGGTGCGGCGCCGACGTATTCGGTGCGCACGGTCAGCGTGGGATAGCTCAGATCCGGCAGCAGGTTGACCTTGAGGTTCATCAGGGCCAGACCGCCGAACAGGAACATGGTCAGCCAGAACATGGCGACCGTGACCCGGCGCCGGGTCGAGAACTCGACCATGCTCATTCCGGAGCCGGAGCCGGAGCCGGAGCCGGAGCCGGAGCTGGCGCCGGAGCCGGATCCGGCGCCGTGCGTGGAGGGTTCGTGAGCGCTCACGTGCGGCTACCCGGCGCGGCGGTGGCGGCGTTGCTCCGGGGCGCGGCATCGCCGATCACCTGGATGCGGGTCCCTTCGCGGAGCGCGACCTTGCCGGCGGTCACGACCCGATCGCCGGGCTTCAGTCCACCGCGCACTTCGACCCAGGGGCCATCGAAATAGCCGAGCTTCACCGGCGTGCGCGCAGCCTTCGTGCCGCGAACCACGAACACCGCAGGTTCGCTTTCGTCGTCGAGCAGCGCGGTCCGCGGGATGACCAGCGCATCGGCGCGCTGGTCGTAGTCGATCTTGATCCGACCGAACATGCCCGGCTGCAGCAGACCGCCGCCCTCGAAGGTGCAGATCACCCGGAAGGTGCCGCTGCCGGCGTCGACGACCGGGGCGACGCGATCCACGCGCCCCTCGAACGGCCGTCCGGCGACCGCATCGACCGCCAGTTGCACAGGCAGACCGGGCTTGAGGGTGGCGAGTTCGCGCTCGGGCACGTTGAGGGTCGCCTCCAGCCGCGAAGTGTCGACGATGCGGAACACGGTGGAATTGAGCTGAACGAAGTTGCCCGGCTTGATCATGCGCTCGGCGATCACGCCCGAAATCGGCGCGACGACGTTCGCGTACGACAGTTCGAGGCGGGCCAGGCGGTTGACGGCGCGCGCGTTCTCCAGATCGAACCGCAGTTGGTCCAGATCGTTCGCGCTGAGCAGTTGCTGCGCGAACAACTGACGCGAGCGGCTGTAGGTGGCTTCGAGCTTGCGCAGCTGGGCGTCGCTCTGCGCCGCCTGCAGCACGGCGCGATCCGAATCCAGTCGCACCAGCACCTGACCGGCGCGGACCTGCTGACCGACCTCGGCGAGCACCTGCAGTGCCACGCCCGAGGTCTTGGCGACCACCTGGGATTCGGCCCGGGCTTCCAGCGGCGCGGTGCCGGCATAGCTGGCGGCGATCGGGCGGCGGGCCACGGTGACGGCTTCGACCGCGACCGCCTCCTCGGTGCTCTTCTTCTCGTTGTCCTTGGCCTTCGCCTCGCCGCTCCCCTTGCAACCGGCGATGGCGAGACAGCCGGCGAGAAGGCTCACGCCCAGGATGCGCGGGAACGGAAAACGGGTGGCCGATACGTGCTGAAGGCGTGAGCTGGGCATGATTGGGGGCCGCAGGTGGTCATGAGGTGTTGTATCAAGGTATATCACCCGTTCATGAACGGCATCCGCCAGAGGTCACGGTGACTCGCGGGGGAGTCGGTCGGCCGCGTCCGCAGGACGACCTGCGTCCGGGCGCGGGCTCGGGCTATACTGTCCGGATTGCGCGCCCGCCGACGGCCTCGACCGGCGACGCTCCCGGACAACAGCCCCTGACATGACGCCAGACATGACCCGATCGACGAATCGTTACGCGCTGCTCGCCGCCGGTCTCGCCCTCGCCGCCGCGTTCGCGGCCCAGGCCCAGACCCCCGCCGGTTCCGCCGAAAGAGGCAAACAGCTGACCTACACCTGCCAGGGCTGCCACGGCGTCACCGGCTACAAGAACGCCTATCCGACCTACAGCGTGCCGAAGATCACCGGCCAGTCCGCGGAGTACATCGCGGCCTCGCTGCTGGAGTACCGCAAGGGCGCCCGCAAGCACCCGACCATGCAGGCGCAGGCGCAGAGCTTCTCCGAGCAGGACATCGCCGACATCGCCGCCTACCTTTCGAGCCTCAAGAAGAAGAAGTGAGCGACGCCCTCATGACGACGACGCGCCCCATCGCCCTTGCCATCGCCCTGACCCTCGGCCTCGCGCTCGCCGCCTGCGGCAAGTCCGAACCCAAGCCGGAGGGCGGCGCCCACAAGGCAGAGTTCCAGCACATCAACGCCTTCCACGGCGACGCCGCACGCGGCGAACGCCTGGCCGCGGACAAGCAGCTCGCCGGCACCGGCCAGTCGTGCATCGACTGCCACGGTCCCGGCGGCGCCAAACCGATCGACGCGACCTACCCGGTCCTCGCCGGCCAGTATCAGGACTACCTGTTCCACGCGATCAAGCAGTACCGCGACGGCGGCCGCGAGCACGCGCTGATGAACAACCAGATCAAGGGCGCGGTGGACGCCGGCAAGCTCGACGAACAGGGTATCGCCGATCTCTCCGCTTACTTCGCTGCGCAGCCCGGCCCGCTGGGCGATCTGCACGGCATGTAAGCCTCGGGCGGGCGAACGCCGCCGGACACGAAACGGGAGCCGCGAGGCTCCCGTTTTTCGTTGCGGCATTCATTGGCCCGGTCTGTCCTGCGCCATCGACTCACGCCATCGACTCAGGGCGGCGAGCTGCCGGGCGGTCGCGCGAGACTGTCCTTGTCTTCCTGCAATTCGGGCTTGAACGGCACATCCGGCGGCGGCCGCGCGGTGGCTTCCTGATCCTGTAGGTTCGGGTCGGAGATGGTGCAGCCACCGCCCGCCTGCAGCAGCGAGATGGTGCACTGGATGCGCTTGCTGGTGCCCGGGATCGGGATCGCGACGCTGCGGATGCCGCGCCGTACCCATTCCTCCAGCAGAT
>JBIJBH010000133.1:0-8268 GCA_044345315.1 Lysobacteraceae bacterium | reverse complement strand
ACTGGAGCGCCACTGGCACGACGAACAGGCGCCCGAGCACGCCTGGCTGGGCGCGATGGCGGCGATCGTGCGCGCCTGGTGCGCCTACGCCGGGCGCGACCCGCAGGCGGCGCGGCTGATCCTGCGCCGCGCCACCGAGGACCCGCGCTGGGCCGGCCTGTTCCAGTACCACCCGCGGGTGCGCTGCGAACACGCCAACCTGCGCGCGTTGATCGACCGCGCGCTGGCGCTGGACGAACACGCCGACCCCGGCGAACGCAGCGAGGCCGCGCGCGCCGCGGTCTGCCACTACCGCGCGGCGCTGGCGCTGGCCAACGAGGCCGAACTGTTCGACGCCGCCGCCTCCACCGCGAGCAATCTGGGCTGGTCGCTGTGGCTGTTCAAACGCTGCGGGCTGGAAGTGCCGGAGGAACACGGCCATCCGATGACCTGGATCGGCCTGGCGGCGTGGCTGAGCAATCGTCATGGCGTCGGCGGCGGCTGCTGGAACACGATCTATCTGCTGCGCATGGCCCGCAACGGCGGCCCCGAGACCACGCATCCGCGGCTGGACGTGTTCCGGCGCTGGCCGGTGCTGGCCCCGGAGGCGTTCCGCGCGCTGATCGCGCCGATCGCGCTGCCGCTGGAATGGCCGAGCTGGCGCGCGCTGGCCAATGCCGTGCTCGCCGATGTCGACGCCGGCCGGGTCCAGGTCGATGCCCTGCAGCGCGCGAACGTGCTGCTCGAAACCGCCTGGTACGAGGCTCACGACGGCGACCCGGCGCGCGCCGCCGAAGCGGTGGCGCGGCTGCGCCGGCGCCTGCGCGAACTCACGCCCGCCGATCGCCAGTTCTTCCGCGACGTCCTGCGCCGGCTGCCCGAACCGATCGCCTGAATCCCGGAGGCTGCTGCGGGTGCGCTTTTGTGGGAGGCCCGGGAGGGCCGATCAGGGTGGCCAACGGCCTGTCCGCCCTCGTGGCCCTCCCAAGAGACCGCAACCGGAAGCGGTCCTGCTGCCGTTCGCGTTAAGCTCCGGGACATTCCCCGGCCACAAGACTGACGCACGCATGCGCACCCTTCTCCTGCTTCGCCACGCCCACGCCGAACCCGCCGCCGCCGGCCAGGCCGATATCGACCGTCCGCTGTCCGTGGAGGGTCTGGCCGAGGCCGAGGCCGCGGGGCGCTGGCTGGTCGAACAGGGCCTGCTGCCCGATCGCATCCTGTGCTCGCCTGCGCGGCGCACCCGCGAGACCCTCGAAGCGGTGCTGCGCGGGATCGGCTACATCGAGCAGCGTCTGGTCGAGGAGATCTACGAGGCCACGCCCGGCGCGCTGGCCGGTCTGGTCGACGAACACCGCGAGGTCGAACGCCTGCTGCTGGTCGGCCATAACCCGGGCCTGGAGCGGCTGCTGGCGCTGATGCACAGCGGCCAGTCCGGCGATTACCGCGGCATGCCCCCGGGCGCGATCGCGGTGCTGCAGTTCCCGGTCGATGCCGCGGTCGAGCCCGGCGTCGCCAGCCTGTCCGCGTTCTGGTGGCCGTGAAGTCCGCGCTGCTCTTCCTGCTGCCGCTCCTGCTGCTGCCGCTCGCGGCGACCGTCGCCGCGCAGACCCGCGCCGTCGATCCGGCGCATACCCGGATCGGTTTCACCCTCAAGACCCGCTGGGGCCAGGTGCTGCAGGGCCGGTTTCCCCGCTACAGCGGCGAGATCGAAACCCTCGACGACGGCCGCCGCCGGGTGCGGCTGCGGATGTCGGCGCGCGAGGTCGAGATCGTCGGCCATCCCAACTACACCGGCATGACCCGCGGTCGCGGCTTCTTCGAGGCGGACCGCTTCCCGGAGGTCGTGTTCGTCTCCGATCCCTATCCGCTGGAACTGCTCGCCGAAGGCGGCCGGCTCGGCGGCGAGCTGTCGATCCGCGACGTGCGCCGGCGCGAGACTTTCGTGATCGAACCCGGCGAGTGCGAGCGTCCCGCGCAGGACTGCGACGTGATCGCCAACGGCAGCGTGCGCCGCAGCGATTACGGCGTGGACCGCTGGATCTTCGCGGTCTCCGATGCGGTGCGCTTCACCCTGCGCCTGCGCGTGGAGGGCGAATGACGCCGCGGCCGCGCACATCCCCTCTGCCGCTGCGCGCACTGTGGATCGCGGCGCTGGCGCTGGCCCAGGTGGCCTGCGCCACGATCGCCCCCGCCGATCAGGCGCGGGTCGACACCCTGGTCGCCGCCGCGCGCAGCCAGGAGCGCAGCTGCGACCGCGAGGACGCCTGCGCCCGGCCTTCGCCGCTGCGCGAGCTGGGCGTGCGTGCGGCCGCCGGCCAGGTCGAGCCGCTTGCGGACGCATCGTCTTCGGGCGCGACGCCGACCGCGATCGCCGCCGGTACCACCACAGCCGCGAACGCGGATCCGCCGGCGGCCCCCGTCGCTGCGGCCGCGACGTCCGAGACATCGGCGGCGCCGTCGGAGACACCCGTCGAAGCGCCCGCCCGGGCGCCGGCCGAAACCGCGACCGCCGAGCCGCCGGGTCACTACGCGCTGATCCTCGACTACGGCCAGGACGCGCTGATCGCGCGTCTCGATCTGATCCGCGGTGCGCAGCGCAGCATCGACATCCAGACCTATATCTTCGACGAGGACGACGCCGGCCATCTGGTGCTCGACGAACTGCTGGCCGCGGCGCGGCGGGGCGTGAAGGTGCGGCTGCTGGTCGATCAGCTCGCCGCGCTCAAGCGCGTGGACACGGTGGCCGCGCTCGCCGCCGCGCACGTCAATTTCGAGATGCGCGTGTACAACCCGGTGCTCGGCCGCGCGCGCTTCGGCTATCCGATGTACGCCTGGGCCACGATCTGCTGCTTCCGGCGGCTCAACCAGCGCATGCACAACAAGCTGCTGGTGGCCGACGGGCTGGTCGGGATCACCGGCGGGCGCAATTACCAGAACGATTACTTCGACTGGGACAACCGCTACAACTTCCGCGACCGCGACATCCTCGTCGCCGGCCCGGCGGTGGCCGACATGGCCGAGCATTTCGAGGCGTTCTGGAACGCACCGCTGACCACGCCGCTGACCCGGCTGTCCGACGTGCGCAAGCTGGTGCTGCGCGAGGGCGTGCCGCTGATGCGCCATCCGGCGCCGGTGTCGCAGCATCGCATCGAGCTGATCGGACGCGACGCCGACGATACCGATCTGGTGCGCGAGCGTCTGGCCGATCTGGCGATGCCGGTGCGCGGCCTGCGCTACATCGGCGATCCGCCGGACAAGCACGAACGCGCCGAGGACGGCTCGGACTCCTCGCGCCTGCTGCGCGCGCTGATCGAGGGCGCCGACCGGCGGGTGCTGCTGCAGACACCCTATCTGGTGCTGTCCGACCCCGCGCAGCGGATGTTCCGCGACCTGCAGAAGCGCACTTCGCCGCCGCGGATCGTGGTCTCCACCAACAGCCTCGCCGCCACCGACGCGTTCATCCCCTACGCGCTGTCGTACAAGTACAAGCGCCGCTTCCTGCGCGACTTCAAGTTCGAGATCTACGAGTTCAAACCGTTTCCGCAGGATGCGCCGATCGACCTGGAAGCCACCGGCGCGCTCGGTCCGCAGCCGCAGCCGCCGACTGCGGCGGCGCGGGTCGTCGGCTCGGGATCGGGAGGCATCACCGCTTCCGGCGCCGAGGGCATCATCGTCGGCAGTGGAAGCGGAAGCGGCGGCAGCGACGACGGCATCGGCAGCCGTTCGCCGGATCGGCCGACGCCGCTGGCGCGCGAGTATTCGGCACTGCGCTACTCCAAACGCGGCAGCAACGAGCCGGTGCCGCTGATGCGCGGCGGCGTGCGTTTCGGCCTGCATGCCAAGTCGATGGTGATCGACGATCGCGTCGGCGTGATCGGCACCCACAACTTCGATCCCCGCGGCGACAACTACAACACCGAAGCGGTGGTGGTGATCGAGGATCCGGCGTTCGCGCGTGCGCTGGCGGCCAGCATCGAGCGCGACATCGCGCCGGAGAACGCATGGATGATCGCGCGCCGCGACCGCGCGCGGGTGTTCCCCGGTCTGGAGTATTCGCTGGCGAAGGTGTCCGAACTGCTGCCGCTGTTCGATTTCTGGCCGGTGCGTTACGCCACCAGCTACGAGTTCAAGCCCGGACCCGACTGCCCGGCGCCGCTGTCGCCGCGCGACCCCGGATTCCGCCGCTGCTACGAGCCGGTGGGCGACTTCCCCGAAGTGGCGCCGATGATCCGGCCCCTGACCCGGATCTTCACCGCCTTCGGCGCGGGCCTGGCGCCGATTCTGTAGCGCGGGCCCTGGCTTGCCGGCGCTCTCCGGGCCGGCTTGGCCCGAATCACCGCCGGAAGCGGCTCCCGAACGCCCTTCCGGTGCTCTGCGAGCTCCGTATCGGGGCCGATTCCGCGCAGTTCAGGCCGGTTGCGGGGGCTGCCGACCTACCGTTCGTCGGCTGGCGAAAATACGAATCCCTTTTTGATCAATCACTTGGCTGCATGCCATCGGTGGGGTGACTTCCTGCACATCTGTTTTGGTAAATAGGTGTTGTACTTTACCAACACACCGATTCACCAACTCACTTCCCCGGAGCCCGCCATGAAGACCACCCCGACCAAGACCGACCGCAAGCCGAACACCGCAGCCAAGGTCCTCTCCTTCGCCGCCCGCCGCAACTACCGCGAGCGCGGTTTCGGCACCGGTTACGGCCGCAGCAGCGGTTACGCGATGGACAAGCGCTACACCAGCGACTGGGGCCAGCTCCGCTTCCGCTGCGGCTGAACCCGTCGCCACCTTCGCAGTCCCCGTTCTTCCACGCATCCCCCGCAAGTCACTTCCTCAGGAACATCGCCATGAACGCCACGCATCTCCATGCTCCGCACGCCCCGCGTCCGCCGGTCGCCGCGCCGGCGCGTGTCGAGAGCGGCACCCATTCCGCCCGTTATCGCAATCGCGATTTCGGCACCGGCTACGGCCACAGCAGCGGCTACGGCCTCGACCGGCGCTACACCAGCGACTGGGGCCCGCTCCGCTTCCGCTTCCGCTGATCGGTCTGCGTCGATCGTTTGCGGCGGTGTCGGCATCCCCGGTCGGCCCGCCGCGTTTTCCTCCCCTCCCGCCGCATCCGCGGCACCCGGCCGGCCCGGCCTGCGCGTCCTCTCTCTCCCAGGTCTCCCGCGCAGGACCGGGCCGGGTCTGCGGCCCGGGTATCCTGTCGCAATGGATACCTCCGTCGCCCCCGCCCGTCGCGTGTTTCGCCGCGACACAAGCCTCGAACAGCTCAACGCCCTCTCGCTCGGCACCGCCATGGCGCCGCTGGGCATCGTCTTCACCGAGATCGGCCCCGACTATCTGCGCGCGACCATGCCGGTCGATGCGCGCACCCGGCAGCCCTACGGCCTGCTCCACGGCGGCGCTTCGGTCCTGCTCGCCGAGACCGTCGGCAGCACCGCCGGCACCCTGTGCTGCGCCGACAACGAACTGTGCGTCGGCATCGAGATCAACGCCAACCACCTGGTCGGGGTGCGCAGCGGTGAGGTGACGGGCACCGCCCGCCCGCTGCATGTCGGCGGCCGCACCCAGGTCTGGGAGATCCGCATCGAGGACGACACCGGGCGCCTGGTCTGCGTCTCGCGGCTGACCCTCGCGGTGATCCCCCGCCGCGGCTGAGCCCGGCCGGTCGGCGGACGTTCCGCGGACGGACTGCCCAGCGCCGGCCGCGTTCGGTATCTTGACGGGATGAGCCGTCCCCCCCGTACCGCGCCTGCCGCCCGGCTGCTGCGCTACCTCTATCGTGTTCCGATGCTGGCCTGGCATGTGCTGGTGCACCTGCCGGTGACCCTGATCCTGATGTCGCCGCCGTTCGGCGGCATCCGCATCGGCGGCGATTCGCTCAAACACCGCATGGTGCGCTGGTGGCAGCGCGGCCTGATGCGGGTGTTCGGTTTCCGCATGCGCCGGGTCGGCACCCCGCTGCCCGGCGCGGTGATGTTCGTCGCCAATCACGTGAGCTGGGTCGACATCGTCGCCCTGCACGGCTTCCGGATGATGGGCTTCGTCGCCAAGCGCGAGATCGCCTCGTGGCCCGTGGTCGGCTGGCTGGCGACCATGGGCGAGACCATCTATCACCAGCGCGGCAGCCAGGAATCGCTCGGCGGCGTGCTGCACGAGATGCTGGCGCGGCTGCGCGACGGTCGCGCGGTCGGGGTGTTCCCGGAAGGCCGCACCCGCGGCGGCGAGGAGGTCGGTCCGTTCCATGCCCGCATCTTCCTGGCCGCGGTCGAGGCCAACGTCCCGGTGCAGCCGGTCGCGCTGCGCTACGGCGAAGGCGCTTCGCGCCAGACCGTGGTCGCCTTCGGCCCGACCGAAAGTTTCGCCGCGAACATGCTGCGCCTGCTCGGCGAACCCGGCGATGTCGCCGACGTGATCTTCCTCGAACCGATCCTGCCCGGCGACACCGACGGCCGCCGCCGCCTCGCCGAGATCGCGCGGACGCGGATCGTGGAGGCGATGGGGCAGGGAGCCGATCGAGTATGATTTTTTGAGGAAACAAAAATGAATTACTCAGAGGAATTCTGGCGAAGCAAGATCGTTTCTGATTTTATGCCAACGGTTCATCTGATCGTTGATGTTTTTTCCAGGAAATTGATTCCATCTTTGGATGGTATGGAGGAAGAAGTTAATCAAAGATCGCAGGAAATGTGGTCTGAAATAGAGTCTCGCAATTCTGGTGAAGTCGGCAGATACCAACGTCATTCTTTTGATTTCATAGATGAATATCATCAAGCCTCTTCAATCAGGCTGAGTGGAATAAAGCAAGGGGTATTAAATTTGGGGGCAATTTGTCTCTATCACGCATTTGAGCAGCATCTTATGCTCTTCTATAAAGAAGGATGTCTTTCGTATTCGGAAAGACGAGAGACAAAGAGATTCCAAATCCACGATTTTTTGGAAATATTGAAATCCAAAAAAATAGAATATAAAAAATTCTCCTCGTGGACCTCGATAAATGAGCTTCTGCATTTAGCAAACACTCTGAAGCATGGTGAAGGCACTAGTAGTCGCGAATTAGCTATTATCGCGCCTCATTTTTTTGGATCATTTTCGGACGATGAAAGCTGTGCGGAAGTGATCGGAAGAGTTCATGAGCCACTTCTTGGCCTAGAGGTGTTCGTCAAACTGACAGACCTCAACCGATATCGCGATGAAATTGAATCGTTTTGGGATTCGTTGATGGCATCGTGTTATGGGACTGATCCCAGAGAATCAAGAAGCTAAGGATTGTGATAACCCCCTCCCCCTACCACCCGCCGCCGTGGCTGCGTAGCCCGCATCTGCAGTCGCTGCTGTCCAGCAGCCCGCTGCGGCGCGCGCGCGGGGCGGTGCTGCTGCGCCGCTGCGGGGCGATCCACAAGCCCTACATCGTCGACGGCGGCGACGGCGTGCGCCTGGAGGGCGTGCACAGCCGGATGCCGGGGGTCGAATCGCGCGGGCTGGCGCTGCTGCTGCACGGTTGGGAGGGCAGCGTCGAATCGAGCTACATGCGGATGACCGCGGCGCATCTGCTGCCCGCGGGGTTCGAGGTGTTCCGGCTCAATTTCCGCGATCACGGCGACACCCACCATCTGAATCCGGCGCTGTTCCACTCCAACCGCATCGACGAAGTGGTGCACGCGGCGACCGACGTGGCCGAGCGCTTCATCGGCGGCAGCGGCCGGCCGATGGTGCTCGCGGGGTATTCGCTGGGCGGCAATTTCGCGCTGCGGCTGGCGCTGCGCGCGCCGGCGGCGGGGCTGCCGGTGGCGCGGGTGGCGGCGGTCTGCCCGCTGCTGGATCCGGCGGTGACGATGACCCGGATGGAGCAGGGCCTGCCGTTCTACATGCGCTATTTCGAGAAGAAATGGCGCGAATCGCTGCGCCGCAAGCGCGACAGCTTCCCCGACTACTACGATTTCGACGACAGCGTGCTGCGCCTGCGCATGCGCGAGCTGACCCGCTGGATGGTCGAGCGGCATACCGACTTCGACACGCTCGACGATTACTTCAACGGCTATTCGGTCGCCGGCGATCGGCTGGCGGCGCTGACCGTGCCGGCGGACCTGCTGACCGCCGAGGACGACCCGGTGATCCCGGTCGGCGAGTTCCATGCCCTGGGCCTGCCGGCCGGCGCCGCGATCGAGATCGCCGGCCATGGCGGCCACTGCGGGTTCCTGCGCAACGCCAGCCTCGACGGCTACGCCGAGGGCTGGGTGACCGCGAAACTGTCGGCCGCGCTGCCCGGCTGAGGCCAGGACC
>JBIJBH010000132.1:0-8296 GCA_044345315.1 Lysobacteraceae bacterium | reverse complement strand
CGCGCGGATCGCCGCGCCGGTGCGCCATCCACAGGAAGAACGCGATCCCGAGGCCGGTCCCGAACAGCAGGGTCGAGGACAGGATGTGGATCCACTTCAGGGTCATGTAACTGATCAGCATCTCGTCCATTGCGGTTCCTCGTCAGCGGCGGTCGGCCAGCACCCACAGCGCGGCCAGCGCGGGCAGGATCATCAGGTTCTTCGCCAGCCCGCCGAGCGGGTCCAGCCACTGCGCCGGCAGCAGAGCGCCGAACGCGGCGGTGTAGCCGAGCACGCTGAGCAGCATCAGGCCGATGCACAGCCGCGGCCGCCAGCCGGCGAGCAGCCACAGCGCGAGCACCAGATCCAGCGCGGCCGTGGCGCGGGCCAGCGCCACCGGCGCGAGCCCGGCCAGCGGCGAGCCCGCGGCCAGGGTCTCGATGGTCGCCGCCGGGGTGACGAAGCCGACCCAGGCCGAGAGCAGCCACAGCGCGATCGTCGCGGCCTTGAGCGCCGGCGCGAGGAAATACAGCTGCGCCTGCCAGCGGTCCTGGACCTGCGAGGGATGCGCGGCCAGCGCGGCCTCCAGCGTGCGCGGGGCAAAATCGAAGGCGGCGCGGAGCTTCGGCAGCATGTCGTCCGCGGCGATGTTGCCGCGGCGGAGCATGCGCCACATGGTCGCGCCCATCGGCCCGCGCCCCAGCGCCTCGCCCAGTGCGACCTGCACCCCCACCAGCGCCGACGGCACGCGCAGCACCCGCGCGCCGGGAATCCGCAGCCAGCGTCGCCACGCGGTCTGGTAATCGCGCAGGGACAGCACCTCGGGGCCGCCAACCCCGAACAGGCCGGTCGCATCGCCCTCGACCGCACGCGCGACCAGTTCGCCCAGATCCTCGGCGGCGATCGGCTGGATCGGCCAGCGGCCGTCTCCGGGCACGGCATGGGCGACCGGCAGCGCAGCCAGCGCGCGCAGCAGCGAGGTACCGCCGTAGGAACCGCTGGCCGAATACACCACCGACGGCCGCAGCACCGCCGCCGACAGCGGCAACGCCAGCAGCGCGGCGTCGAAGCGGTGTTTGGAGGCGATGAAGTCGCCGTCCTCGGGCCGGCCCAGCGCCGAGATCTGCACGAAACGGCGCACGCCGGCCGCGACGCAGGCCTGCGCCAGCGCGAGCGGCGCGGCGACGTGGATGGTCTCGAACCGCTGCCGGCCGCGCTCGCGCAGGATGCCGGCGGCGTTGACCACCGCGTCCACGCCCTGCAGCGCCTCGCGCCAGTCCTCGGCGGCGGTCATCGCGGCGAAGTCGCAGAAGCGCTCGTCGGCGTGCAGGATGCGGGCGGGGTCGCGCACGCCGCGCAGCACGCGCCAGCCGCGGGCGCGCAGGGCTGCGATCACGAAGCCGGCGATGAAGCCGTGGGCGCCGAGGACCAGCACGGTCGGCGGCGCGGAAGACGAGAACGACATGCGTTCACGCTAACCGAGCGACAGGCCATGCGCCAGCCCGGGTCGCCAGCCCGGACCGCTCGTCCGCGGAAGCTGATCGGAATCAAGCCTCGGCCCGCGGCGCGGTGCGATCATCGAAACGTCTCCAGGGGGGGAACCACCATGACCTACGATCCGGACGCGCTCGCCGCGCCCTTGCTGATCGACAGCGACGCCTCGCTCGATCGCTATCTCCGCACTTATCCGCAGGTCGCGTTCGGCGCCGACGAGGCCGGGGGCGGCATCGGCCTGGCCAGCTGGAAAGCGCTCGGCGACGACGCCGTCGAACGCAGCTGGCAGGTGGCGCGCACACTGGCGCTGCCGCTGGCGCGACTGGGAGCGCTGCATCCGGACGCGGAAGCGATCGCGATGCTGCGCCCGGAACTCGCGCGTCAACTGCGCGCGGTGCCGCTGCGCGCCCACGGCGGCAGGATCGCGGTCGCGATGGAAGACCCGGGCACGCGCGAGGTGCAGGGCCTGCTGGATTTCCTCAGCCGCGACCGCGTGATTCCGCTGGTCGCCAGCCCGCGCGAGATCCGCGAAGGCATCGCCCGCTGCTACGACCGGGTCGAAGACCGCAGCGTCGCGATGCAGTTGGGCATCGACCCGGAGTCGCAGAGCCTGGAGACCAATCCCGCCGAAGCCCAGCGGCTGGCGAAGGAGCGGCCGGTGGTGCGGATCGTGCACACGCTGATCGCCGACGCGGTCGCGCGGCGCGCGTCCGACATCCATCTGCGCCCGGGCGAGTACGGCACCGAGGTGCTGTATCGGATCGACGACGAACTGGTGTCGGTACGCCAGCTGCTGCGCGCGCTGCATCCGGCGGTGGTCGGCCGGATCAAGGTCCTGGGCAGCATGAATCTGGCCGAACACCGCAAGCCGCAGGACGGCCGCACCAGCTTCGTACTCGACGACGGGCGCAAGGTCGATCTGCGCATCTCGGTGCTGCCGGCGGTGTTCGGCGAAAGCGTGGTGGTGCGCCTGCTCGACACCAACGAAAGTCTGTGGAATCTCGATCAACTGGGGCTCACGCCCGTAGACCGGCAGCGAATCGAGGACGTGATGCAGATGAGCCACGGCATGTTCCTCACCACCGGCCCGACCGGCTGCGGCAAATCGACCACGCTGTACGCGATGCTGCTGGAGATGCGAAAGCAGCGCATCAACATCCTGACCATCGAGGACCCGGTCGAATTCCACATCGAGGACATCCAGCAGATGCAGGTGAACCGCGCCGCCGGCTTCACCTTCGCCAGCGCGATGCGCAATTTCCTGCGCCACGATCCGGACGTGGTCATGGTCGGCGAGATCCGCGATCGCGAGACCGCCGAGATCGCGATCGAAAGCGCGCTCACCGGCCATCTGCTGCTGAGCACCCTGCACACCAACACCGCCGCGACCACCGTCACCCGGATGCTCGATCTGGGCGTGGAGGCCTACCTGCTGCGCGCCTCGCTGCTGGCGGTGATGTCGCAGCGGCTGGTGCGCCTGACCTGCCCGCACTGCCGCGAAGTCGAACAGGTCGACCCGCACGTGCGCGAACGCCTGGGCGTCGCCGCGCACGAGGTCTTCCACATCGGCCGCGGCTGTCCGCAGTGCGAAGGCCTCGGCGTGTACAAGCGTCAGGCGGTGTACGAGCTGCTGATCGTCACCCCGCGCATCCGCGGCCTGATCGTGCCCGGCGCCGAAGCCGACGCGATCCACACCGTCGCGATCGAGGAAGGCATGGTGCCGATCACCCAGGCCGCCGTGAATCTCGCCCGCAGCGGCACGATCTCGCTGGCGGAGGCGTGGCGGGTGCGCGCGGAGTGAGATGCGCTGGTCTGCCTGCCTGTAGAGCGGATCGCAGATCCGCTGCACCGGCTCTGGAAAGGTGGGCAGCGGATCTGCGATCCGCTCTACAGCGCCGCGGACATGCGGAAACAGTCAGAGGATGTAGCGGCTCAGATCCGGATCCTGCACCAGTTCGCCCAGATGCAGATCGACGTAGGCGCGATCGATGGTCAGCCGGCTGCCGCCGCGATCGGGGGCTTCGTAGCTGAGCGTGTCGAGCAGGCGTTCGAGCACGGTGTGCAGACGCCGCGCGCCGATGTTCTCCTGGCGCTCGTTGACGGTGGCCGCGATCTCGGCGAGACGCTCGATCGCGTCGGGCGCGAAGGTCACCTCGACGCCTTCGGTCTTCAGCAGTTCGACGTACTGGCGGGTCAACGAGGCGCGCGGTTCGGTGAGGATGCGCACGAAATCGTCCTTGCCCAGCGCGCCGAGTTCGACCCGGATCGGAAAGCGGCCCTGCAGTTCGGGAATCAGGTCGCTGGGCTTCGCCAGATGGAACGCGCCGGAAGCGATGAACAGGATGTGGTCGGTCTTGACCGCGCCGTACTTGGTGCTGACGGTCGAGCCTTCGACCAGCGGCAGCAGGTCGCGCTGCACGCCTTCGCGGCTGACATCGGCGCCTACGCTCTCGGAACGCTTGGCGACCTTGTCGATCTCGTCGATGAACACGATCCCGTTCTGTTCGCAGGACGCGATCGCGGCCTCGCGGATCTCGTCCTCGTTGACCAGCTTCGCGGCTTCTTCCTCGATCAACTGCGCGCGCGCGGCGCGGATCGCCAGCTTGCGGCTGTGGGTCTTGCCGCCGGAGAGATTGGAGAACATCTGCCGCAGTTGCTGGCCCATCTCCTCCATGCCCGGCGGCGCCATGATGTCGACGCCGACATTGACCGCGGTTTCGATCTCGATCTCGCGTTCGTCCAGCTCGCCGGCGCGCAGCTGGCGGCGGAACTTGGCGCGGGTTTCGCTCTGGGGATCCCGCACCTCGCCGCTGCCGGCGTCGAGCGCGCCGGCGCCGGCATCGAGCGCGCCGAAGCCGAAGCCCGGCGTCGGCGCGCGTCGCGGCAGCAGCGCATCGAGAATGCGGTCCTCGGCGCGGGCCTCGGCCTGGGCGCGGACCCGCACCTTGGCCTGTTCGCGATGCATCTTGACCGCGGTGTCGGCCAGATCGCGCACGATCTGCTCGACATCCTTGCCGACGTAGCCGACTTCGGTGAAGCGGGTCGCCTCGACCTTCACGAACGGCGCGTTGGCGAGCGTCGCCAGCCGGCGCGCAATCTCGGTCTTGCCGACGCCGGTCGGGCCGATCATCAGGATGTTCTTGGGCATCACCTCGTCGCGCAGCGCCGGATCGAGCTGCATCCGCCGCCAGCGGTTGCGCAGCGCGATCGCGACCGCGCGCTTGGCCGCGCTCTGGCCGACGATGTGGCGGTCGAGTTCCTGGACGATCTCGCGGGGGGTCATGGAAGCGTTGGCGTTCAAGATCACAGTTCCTCGACCACGATGTTGCGATTGGTGTAGATGCAGATGTCGCCGGCGATGTTCAGCGCCTCGGTGGCGATCGCGCGCGCGTCCAGCGGCGTGTGCGCGAGCAGCGCGCGCGCCGCGGACAGCGCGTACATGCCGCCGGAACCGATCGCGACCAGCCCGTCCTCGGGTTCGATCACGTCGCCGGTGCCGCTGACGATCAGCGAGGTCTCGCGATCGGCCACCGCGAGCAGCGCTTCGAGCTTGCCGAAGCGGCGCTCGGTGCGCCAATCCTTCGCCAGTTCGACCGCGGCGCGGGTGAGCTGGCCGTGCTTCTCCAGCTTCGATTCGAACAGTTCGAACAACGTGAAGGCATCGGCCGCCGCGCCGGCGAATCCGGCAAGGACCTGACCGTCGCGGCCGAGCCGGCGCACCTTGCGCGCGTTGGCCTTCATCACCGTATGACCGAGCGTGACCTGACCGTCGCCGGCGACGACCACCCGCCCCTCGCGGCGGACCGAGACGATGGTGGTGGCGTGAAAGACGCCGGGATTCTGGCTGGGATCCATGGAACCTCCTGGGGTCCCGGGGTTGTGGGGGCTCTCCGCAGGCCCCGCAAGGGGTGACGGATGGCCCATGTCCGGATCGGCGGCCGCTCAATGGAACTGGCAGGACCAGGACCAGCGGCCCTGTTGGTCGCGGAAGAAGTATCCGATGCCGTTGTCGGCCCACATCCAGTTGGCCTTTTCTTCGCTGCCGACCTGAAACACGAAATCGTCGATCCCGACGCCGTGCTGGATTTCCTTTGGAAATCCGCCGACCTTCGTGCATGCGTAGCGCGAGAAATCCGCAAAGAAAGCGTCCGCAGCCTGCTCGCACGCATTCACGGGCGAAAGATCGAGCAGCTCCCAAGCGTCTTCCCATCCGGGCGCATCGTCTTCGACGCGCGACCAGCGGATCGGAAACGGTTTCAAACCCGGAAGCACGTTCGTGGGATCGAGCGGAACCAGTCCATCGACCGAAGCGTATTGCCGGATCGCCCAGCCTTCGCCATGCGGCGCATCGAACGGATACTCGCGCGCATCGTGAAACAAGACCAGCAGTGCGATGCCATTCAAGGCCTGCGGCACATGCGGCAACTCGGACACCCTGATCTGCAGCAGCGGCGGCATCGGCTCGCCGTTCCAGACCGGAAGCCCCTCGCCGGGCAACGCGACCGCCCGACCGAACCATGAGGTGGCCGGGTCGTCGGGCGGGCGAAACCCTCCGAGCGTGGCGATCGATGCGGGCCGCAGCAATCGACGAAGATGATCGAGCGCATCGGCGGCCGCCGGCGTGATGCCGCTCATTCGTCGCGATCCCCAGTCTTGCGCTTCGCCCGCGGATGCGCGCCGTCGTAGACCTTCGCCAGGTGCTGGTAGTCCAGATGCGTGTAGATCTGGGTGGTGGCGATGTCGGCGTGGCCGAGCAGCTCCTGCACACCGCGCAGGTCGCCTGAGGATTCGAGCACGTGACTGGCGAAGGAATGGCGCAGCAGATGCGGGTGCACGCGCTTGAACAGGCCCTGGCGCTGGGCCAGCCGACGCAGCCGGATCTGCACCGCGCGGGCGCCGATCGGGGCGCCGCCGCGGCCGGGGAACACCGGCTGTTCGGCGCGGCCGGCGGATTCCGCGCGCCAGGCCTCCAGCGCCGCGCGCGCATGCGAGCCCACCGGCACGCTGCGCTGCTTGCCGCCCTTGCCGAGCACGGTGACCAGGCCCTCGGCCAGATCCAGATCGCGCCAGCGCAGCGCGCACAGTTCGCTCAGGCGCAGGCCGGAGCTGTAGAACAGTTCGAGCATCGCGCGATCGCGCAGGCCCAGCGGCGCGTCGGTCGGCAGTTCGACGAGTTGCACCGCTTCGTCCACGTCCAGCACCTGCGGCAGCTTGCGCGGGGCTTTCGGCGCGCGCAGCGCGGCGGCGGGATTGGCGCCGATGCGGGCGTGGCGCAGCAGCCAGCGATAGAAACTGCGGCAGGCCGACAGCCGCCGCTGCAGGCTCTTGGGCGACAGTCCGCGGCGATGTTCGGCGGCGATGAACTGGCGCAGTTGCTCGGTATGCAGCGCCGACGGATCGTTCGCGCCCTGCGCCGCGGACCATTCGGCGAGCGCCTGCAGATCGCGTCGGTAGGCATCGAGCGTATGCGCGGACATCCGCCGCTCGACGTCGAGATGGGCAAGAAAATCGGCGACCGCGTCGCTCACGGCGGCGAATCCGCGCCGACGCCGCTGCCGGCACCGATGTCCGCGTGATGGCTGGCGCGATCGAAGATCAGGCTGCGATGGCGCTCGATCGCGATCGTCTCGCCGGGCGCGTAGGCCGGATCGCGCAGCGGCACGATCGCGGAGACGCGGCGGCCGTCGGGCAGACGCACCGGCACGGTGCAGGTGCCGTCGGCGTCCGGCGAAGGAATGCAGCGGCCGACGACCTCGGCGCGGTAGCGCGCATCGACGCGCCAGGCCGGGTCGAAGATCACCAGCGCCATCACCGCGATCGACGCGATCAGCACGGCCAGCAGCATCGGCTGCGAAACGGGCCCGGTCGCGGCGACGTGGCGCATGGCGGCAGCTCCGTCGGCGCGCTCAGTCGAACCGCGCCATCGCGGCGGCGAAGGCTTCGCCCATCATGCGCAGGAACAGTGTGCCCATGCCGGGGAAGAATCGGTTCTGCTCGCGGCTGCCGACCGCGACCAGGCCCAGCCCGGGCAGCGGCAGCAGCGCGCTGGACTGCACGTCGGCGGCGCGGTCGGCGTAGAGCAGCGCGTTCTTTTCCGGCTGCAGCCGGCCGCAGATCGGTTCGCCGTCGTGCAGGCAATCGCGGAACGGCGCCAGCCGCGGGTCATCGGCAGGGATCGTCTGCAGCCATTCGACATCGGCGAGGCCCACGACCGGCGCGAACAGCACGATCCGCACCAGATCGCCGGCGAAGTCCTCTTCCAGACTGGCGGCCATCGCGCGCGCGCTGTCGGCGGCGCTGCGCTGGCGCATCAGCGCGAGGGTCAGTTGGTGAGTGCGCACCGCCAGCCGCTCGTTCTCCTGCGCATTGGCGAACAACTCGTGCAGGCGGCGCTGCAGTTCGCGGTTCTTGTCGCGCAGGATCTCGAGTTGATAACCGGCGAGCGAGGCCGCGGGCCCCTGCTCGCGCGGCACCACCAGGCTGATCGCCAGATCCGGGAACTGCTGCAGGAAATTCGGGTGCCGACGCAGCCAGGCCGCGATTTCGTGGGCGCCGATCTTCTCTTTGTCGTACATCGTCGTGTCCGTTGGCCTTGCGGTGTCGTTCGGGGCGGTCGCGCAGGTCGAAATCATGGCCACCATTCGCCTTCGAACACGAAGGCGGCCGGGCCGGACATCGCGATCGGGGCGTCGTCGTCGGGCCAGGCGATGCGCAGGGTGCCGCCGGGCAGTTCGACCGCGAGTTCGCGATCGACCCGACCGCGGCGGATCAGCGTCGCTGCCGCGGCGCAAGCGCCGCTGCCGCAGGCGAGGGTTTCGCCGAC
>JBIJBH010000215.1:0-6498 GCA_044345315.1 Lysobacteraceae bacterium | reverse complement strand
TCGCAGGGTGCGGTGCGGTCGCTCGGGGTCCTGGAGTTGCAGCAGGCTGGGTTGGCGGCGCAGGTCGGCGAGCAGCAGGTCGGGCGGTTCGTCCTCGCGGGCGATCAGCGCGGCCACCCAGGTGATCGCCAGCGGATGGCCGTGGAGCGCTTCCAGGGCCGCATCGCGCACCGTGCGCGGGACATCCGTCCCGGCGATGGCATCGAACAGCTCGCGCGCATCGTCGATGTCCAGCGTCGTATCGATGCGGACCCATTCGTTCTTGTTCGACTGCGCGGCGCTGCGGGTGAGCCACAGCACCGGGCCCTGCAGCGCCAGCGGATCGAGCAGCTCGTGGCGGGTGCTGCGGGCGTAGTCGCCCGGGTCGGCGGTGCCGCGCGCTTCCTCGCCGCCTTCCACCACCAGCAGGAAGCGCTTGCCGCGGCAGGCGGCAATGGCACGTTCGCGCGCGGGCATCGCACCAGCGTCGTCCGGCGTCTGCGGGGCCACCGCGCTCGCCAGGGCTTCCCAGGCCTGGTCGGCCTGGCCATGCAGGGCGTAGAGATCGAGAAACACGATGCCGTCCGGAAAGGGCAGACCCGCCAGCGCCTGCCGCTGCGCAGCATCGGTATCGCCCAGCAATGTGCGCAGGACCTTCGCCACCAGCGCGGTCTTGCCCAGACCGGGGCCGCCGACCACCGCAGTGGTCTGCCCGGCGCGAAGCCGTTGCAGCAATCGCGCCTGTTGTTCCGTGCGGCCGAAGAAACCGTAGTCGGCGAGGCGGAGGTTGGGGGGGATGGGGGATGAGGGCGGTGCGATCCGGGTGTCGAGGCTTGCGCGGGATTCCGTCTCCGGGGAATCCGTATCTGGGAAGTCCGCGGCCTTCGTCACGGGGAGGTTGCCGACAATCGTCGCACCCCTGTCGGGAGAGACCGTTGCACGGGCGATGACACCGCGCAGCATCTCCTCCAGCGCCAGACAGACCTGCGCATCGCGCTCGCGCGGCTTGGCGATCGACAGATGATCCTCATCGAGCATCACCGCATCCGGACCGACCCCAGGCTGCGAGCTGGTTTCATTGACGATGCGGAAGCCGAAGACATCGCGGCCTTCAAAATAGGTCTCGGTGGCGATATCCAGCTTCGGCGCGTGGTTCCGGTACCAGTTGTAGAGGTTGCGCAGAGGTGGGTCGTGCGCCTTGAGTGCCGTGAGACTCGCGGTCGGACCGAAGATCGCCGCAAAATTGTCGATCAGCGAGGCGAGGTCGGCGCCGTGGTGCGGCGTAGCCAGAAACAGGACCGCCGCAGTGCGCCGACTGATCGCATGGGTACCGGCATCGCCCGCGTTGTCGTGCGCCTGTCGGAGAATCTGTTTGGCCAACAAGCCACCGAGACTGTGGCAGACGAAGACGATCGGACGCTCGCCGCGGAAACGCTTGTCGAGCCGCATCCGGTCGAGGACCTGTCCTGCACGATCCTGCAGAGACATGCCCTGCCCCGCATCGGCCCCACCCTTGCCCAGCAACTTGGTCAGCCAGCCGAGCGGTTTGCTCGGGTCGGCGGCATGCCCCAGCGACCACACACCGACCTCCGGAAACTCCTGCGCCAGCCAATGCGGCCAGGAGGTGTCGTCGCCCTCGCCGTATCGCCACGTCCCGAACGCATCCCCGCCCAAGCCGTGGATGAACACCACGTCCGCCTTGCGCTGCGGATCGTCGCAAGCTTTCGATATCGGGTGCAGCTTCGCCATCCCTCGCCCCTGTGCGCCGCTTGGCGAGGCAAGCATGCCGTGCGGCGATGGGCTTGTGTAGTGGCGCGCAGGTCCTACCGACGAGCGGCCCGCAAGGCCCACCGGATACGACCGCACACGCAACGATGGCGAGATTTCAACGCTCCACCGCCCCCGCCGCCCGCAATCGCTCCGCGAACGCCCGCAGCCCTTCCGCACGCGGATCAAGCGCACGCGCGGATTCGTGGGCGTTGCGTGCGGCGTCAAGTTCGCCGGCGCGCAGGCGTTCTTCGCCGATCGCGATCCAGCGTTGGGCGAGGCGGGTGCGGGCGTCGGCGAGGGCGCGGGTGTCGTCTTCGAGGGCGATGCGGGCGTCGAGGCAGACGCGGGCGCGCTGCAGGCGGTTGTCGCGCAGTTCGTTCTCGAAACAGTCGCGCGCGCGCGGCAGGATGCGGGCGAGTGCGTTGCGCACGGCGGGATCGGCGGGCGCAAGCGCGCGGGCGGCGCGGAGGGTGTCGAAAGCGCTCTCGCCGGGCGGGGTGAGCCAGTCGCCGCGGGCTTCGGCCTCGGCGGCCTGCTGCAGCAATGCGCGCACCTTGCGGCGCTGCGCGGCGTTCGGCGTGGTGTCGATCATGCCGGCGCGGGCGCGGGCATGGGCACGCTCTGCACGCTGCAGTGCGGCGCGCGCTTCGGCGAGTTCGGGCGCATCCGGCGCCAGCGCCTGCGCGGCGGCGAGTTCGTCGCGGGCGCGTTCGAATTCGAAATCGGCCGCGGCCTTGCGTGCGCTGGCCGCATGCGCGCGGGCGACGGCGGCGAGCGCGGCGTCAGCGCCGGCGTTGTCGACGCCGCTGTCGCGCCAGGCGCGATAGCCGTCAGCGGCGCGGGCGAGGCGACCGCTGCGAAGATCGGCATCGGCGCGACGGCGCACGCGCTCGGCGGCCTGCGCCAATGCGGCCTGGGCATCGGGCAATTCGGAATGACCGGGGTCGTAGCCGGCGGCGGCAGCGATCCACGCGCCGCCCTGCGCCAGATCGCCGCGGGCGAGCGCCGCGCGCGCGTCGCGCAGCAGCAGCGACACACTGTCGTCGCGTCCTTCCAGCGCACGCTGATGGTCGGGCTGCAGCGCGAGGATGCGCGCGTACAGCGGCAGCGCAGCGTCGGCGGCGCCGTGCAGACGCCCAGCCGCGCGTGCGGTCTCGGCCGCGGCCAGCAGCGTGTCGAGCCCGGCGACCGCGGCCTGACGGCGGCGCAGCGCATCGGCCACTGCCTCGGTCTGCGCCCGCGGCGCCGACAGCGCGCGCGCCAGCCGCAGGTGCCGCTGCGCGTCGTGCAGGCGTCCGTCGTCCAGCGCCCTGCGCGCCTGCGCCAGCGCCGCCGTCGCGACCCGGCCCAGGCCCGCGCGCAGTTCGGCGCGGTCCGGGTCGATCGCGATCGCAGCTTCGTAGAGTTCGCGCGCGCCGCTGCCGTCCTCGGCGCTCAGATGGCCGCGGGTCAGCGCGGCTTCGGCCTGCTGACGCAGGCGCTCGGCCTCCGCCTCGGGCCACAGCCATTCCGCGACCGGCCCGCGCAGCACCGCGCCGAGGGCGATCAATGCCACGACCGCCAGCGCCAGCAGCCACGGCCAGCGCGCACGGACAGGGGTCAGGATGCGATCGCGCAGCGGATTCACCGCGCAAGCATAGCGCCTGCATGCGACAAGCCGCGGAAACGGATACGCGGGATACCTGAACGATGCGGGGAACCGTGCGGGCGCGATACCGGGTGATGCCTGCGACTTCCTGCGGACGATCGGCGGAGTTTCAGTGCTTCGGCCTGCGACTTTGCCCCCTCCCCTTCAAGGGGAGGGTTGGGGTGGGGATGGGTTGATCCGGATGACAGCGAAGATCGCGAACATGCACAGCCACGCGGCGCGGAACCCCGTCCCCGCCCCGGCCCTCCCCTTGAAGGGGAGGGTGAAAAGCAGTGGCTCGATGACATCACGGATGGCATGGGAAAAACGGCGGCCACATCATCGCGACGCTGTATCGACTCGATTCGTTGCGAAATGCCGCCCGCTATGCCCGCCGCACCGTCTCCACGCCGGGCAGGCTGTCGATCCGGCCGAGCAGGCGGGTGAGCTGTTCGTGATCGCGCACGCGGAGCTGCAAGTGCAGGCGCACGCGGCTGCCGTCGAGCGCGTCGCTGCGGATCGACAGCACGTGCGCGTCGTCCTGTGCGATCAGGTTGGTCAGATCCTTCAGCAGCCAGCGCCGGTCGACCGCTTCCACGTTCACCGCGGCGACGTGGCCGCCGCCGCTGCGGCCCCACTCCACCGGCAGCACGCGCTGCGGCTGGGTCGCGGAGAGGCGCAGGAAGGCGGCGCAGTCGGCGCGGTGCACGCTGACGCCCCGGCCGCGGGTGAGGTAGCCGGCGATCGGCTCGCCCGGCAGCGGCTGACAGCAGCGCGCGATCTGCACCAGCAGATTGTCGACGCCGACCACGGTGAACGCGCCGCCGCCGGTACCCGGGCGCGGCAGTTTCGGCGGTCGCGGCGCCTCGTTGCGCGCGGCGGCTTCGCTGTCGCGCGCATCCTGCGCGGCGCGCTCGTGGTCGAGCAGTGCGCGGCCGACCTGATGCGGACCGACATCGCCCAGCGCCACCAGCACATAGAGATCATCCAGCGTCGATGCGTTGAACTTCGCCAGCATCGGCGCGAGGTCCGCCTGCAGCAGCGACAGGCGGCGCAGTTCCTTCTCCAGCAGTTCGCGACCGGCCTGCACGTTGCGCGCACGATCCAGTTTGTGGAACCAGGCGCGCACCTTGTCGCGCGACCGGCCGCTGGCGAGAAAACCGTTCGCCGCGATCAACCAGTCGCGACGCGGCTCGGCGGCCTTCGCGGTGAGGATTTCCACGCGTTCGCCGCTGCGCAGTTTGTAATCCAGCGGCACGATCCGGCCATCGACCTTCGCGCCGCGGCAGCGATGACCGACCATGGTGTGGACGTGGTACGCGAAATCCAGCGGGGTCGCGCCGGCCGGCAGATCGATCACATCGCCCTGCGGCGTGAGCGTGTAGATGCGGTCTTCGATCAATTCGCTGTCGAAGGCCGCGGCCAAGCCGCCGTCGTCGGCGCCCTCGCGGCCGCCATCGAGCAGACGCCGCATCCATTCGATCTTGCGGTCGAGACCGGCGTCCGAGGGCGCGCTGCGCCCTTCCTTGTAGCGCCAGTGCGCGGCCACGCCGAGTTCGGCCTGGGCGTGCATGTCGTGGGTGCGGATCTGCACTTCGAGGGTCTTGCCATCCGGCCCGACCACCGCGGTGTGCAGCGAGCGGTAATCGTTGGCCTTGGGCCGCGCGATGTAGTCGTCGAATTCGCTGGGGATCGGCGTCCACAGCGCATGCACCACGCCCAGCGCGGCGTAGCAGGCCGGCAAATCCTTGACCATCACCCGCACCGCGCGCAGATCGTAGAGTTCGCCGATCGGCACCCGTTTTTTCTGCATCTTCTTCCAGATGCTGGTGATGTGCTTGGGCCGGCCCGCGACTTCGGCCTCCACGCCCTGCGCGCGCAGGGCATCGCCGAGCATGCGCTTGACCGTCTCGATGTAGCGTTCGCGATCGCCGCGTTTCTCGTCGAGCCAGCGCGCGATCGCCTTGTAGGTGTCCGGCTCGAGATGCCGCAGCGCCAGGTCTTCGAGTTCCCACTTCAACTGCCAGATGCCCAGCCGGTTGGCCAGCGGCGCGTGGATGTCGCGGGTCAGCCGCGCCAGCGCGCGGCGCTCGTCCTCGGGCAGGCGGCCGGCGGCGTGCATCCGCGCCAACTGCCGCGCGAGCAGGATCGGCACCACGCGCAGGTCGCGGACCATCACCAGCAGCAGCCGGCGCAGGCCTTCGGCATTGCGGCCGCGGGCGTCGGGCGCGTGCAGGGTCCAGACCTGCGCGGCCGCGCGCTGACCTTCCAGCAGGGTCGCCACACCGGGCCAGTCTGCGGCCAGCCGCGACTCCACCCGCGCCCGCCACTCGGGCAGATCGTGCAGGATCGTCGCCAGCACCACGTCGTTGTCGGCGTTCAGCCGGACCAGCGCAGAGAGGGTGTCGCGCAGTGGCTCGACCGCCGCCTCGGCGAGCGGTTCGGGGCCGGCTGCGGCCTCCAGCAGCGCGCGCCCGGCCGGGCCGAGCGCCGCCGCGGCGGGCAGCGCCAACAGGGTCTCCAGCGGCGGGGCGGCGACGGCGGACACGCGGTATGGACGAGGGGGACGGTGGCTCTACACTAGCCGCGTCCCGCCTCCGGCGAAATCCCCAAAGGTCCCGTCATGCGCTTCGCCCGCCCGCTGCTCCCGCTCGCCCTGCTGGCCGCTGTCGCCGCCGCCCTCGTCGCCGCGCCCCTTGTCGCGATGGCGCAGCAGAAACCGATCCAGCAGGAAATGAGCCCCGAGGAGTTCAAGGCCGCCGGTCTCGACAAGCTGAGCCCGGAGGAACTGGCCCGGCTCAACGCCTGGCTCGGGCGCAAGATCGACACCGTCGCCAGCGAAGCCGCTGCGCAGGCCAAGGACAAGGTCGAACAGGAGAACCGCGGCTTCTTCCACTTCGGTTCGCAGGACCCGATCGTCGCCCGCATCCAGGGCGAATTCCGCGGTTTCGGCCGCGGCCGCACCTACACCCTCGACAACGGCCAGGTCTGGCGCCAGCTCGACGACGCCAGTCTCGTCGGCGCCCGCATCGACAGCCCCGAAGTGCGCATCAACCCCAGCATCACCGGCAACGCCTGGTATCTCGCGGTCAAAGGCTTCAACACGCGGGCGAAGGTGGAGC
>JBIJBH010000130.1:0-8382 GCA_044345315.1 Lysobacteraceae bacterium | reverse complement strand
TCGGGCATGATCCGCTACACGCCGCCGCGCATCTGGTCGGGCTCGGTCGGCTTCGTCTACACCGTCTCCGACGGCCGCGGCGGCACCGCCAGCGCCACCGTGACCGTCACCCGCAACTGAGTGCGCGGACCGCACGACCCGCCGCCGAACCGGCGGCGGGTCGTGGCCGTCGCCTGGCCCCATGGCGCATGAAAAAGCCCAGGCCGCGCTCTACACTGACGCATGCCCGCCGATCCTCCCGTGCACATCGAACCCGACGCGCTCCGCCACGGCCATGCCGAGGCCGGGCAGCGCCCGACCCGCATCCGGGTCGATCTCGATGCCCTGAGCCACAACCTGCGCGCGCTGCGTGCGCATGCCGGCGTGCCGGTGATGGCGATCATCAAGGCGAACGCCTACGGTCACGGACTGATTCCGGTCGGCCTGCATCTGCAGGCGCAGGGCGCCGAGCAACTGGGCGTGGCGTTTCTGGAGGAGGGCATCGCCCTGCGTCAGGCCGGCGTGACCCTGCCGATCCTGGTGATGGGCGGGATCTTCGGACCGCAGATCGGCCGTTTCATCGTCCACGATCTGGAAATCACGGTGTCCTCGATCGGCAAGCTGCGTCAGGTCGAGGCCGCGGCCGAGGCGCTGGGACGGGTGGCGACGGTGCATCTGAAGATCGACACCGGCATGGAGCGGATCGGCGTGCACAGCTACAGCGCCGGGCCGTTCATCGAGGCGGCGGCGGCTTCGCGCTGGTGCCGGATCAAGGCCGTGTACTCGCATCTGGCCTGCGCCGACGACCCGGATTCGGCGATGACCGCACAGCAGTTGTCGCGTTTTCACGAGGCCTGCGCGCATTTCGAACGGATCGGCGCGCCGATGCCGCTGCGTCACATCGCCAATTCCGGCGGCGTGCTGCATTTTCCCGAGACCCGTCTGGATCTGGTGCGCCCGGGCATCGCCCTGTACGGCGTGCTGCCCGATCCGGCCTCGCGGGCCACGGTCGATCTGCGCCCGGCGCTGTCGCTGGTCTCGCAGGTGGTGTATTTCAAGGTCGTGCGCGCCGGCAACCCGGTCAGCTACGGCGCGACCTGGGCGCCGCGCGAAGACACCCGCGTGGTCACGGTGCCGATCGGCTACGGCGACGGTTATCCGCGCGCGCTGTCCTCGCGCGGCGAGGTGCTGATCCGCGGCGCGCGCCATCCGATCGTCGGCCGCATCTGCATGGACCAGTTCATGGTCGATCTCGGCCCGCAGGGCACGGCCTACAACGAGGACGAAGTGATGCTGATCGGGCGCCAGGGCGACGCCGAGATCCGCTGCGAGGACGTGGCCCGCGCGGCGGGCACCATCCCGTACGAAATCCTGGTCGGGCTCAACGATCGCATTCCGCGGGAGTATGTCGGTGGCGCGGCGCAGGTCCGCTGAGCCGGCGAGTACCGGCGCGGCGGCGCCGGTGCGGCATTTGGTGGTCGTGCTCGGCGATCAGCTCGATCCGGATTCGGCCGCGTTCGACGATTTCGACCCCGCGCGCGACGCGGTGTGGATGGCCGAGGTCGCGCACGAGGCCACCCAGGTCTGGAGCACGCAGGCGCGGATCGCGATGTTCCTCGCGGCGATGCGCCATTTCCGCGACGCCCTGTGTGCGCGTGGCTGGCGGGTCGAATACCGCGCGCTCGACGAGCATCCGCATGCGACCCTCGAAGCGGCGCTGGCGGCCGATCTGGCCGCGCTGCGGCCGGAGCGGGTCATCGCGGTGCGTCCCGGCGAGTGGCGATTGGCGCAGTCGTTGCCCGAGGTTTGCCGGGACGCCGGCGTGCCCTGGGTCGAGCGCACCGATCTGCATTTCTTCGCGACGCCGGAGGACTTCGCCGACTGGGCCGCGGGCAAGCGCGAGCTGCGGCTGGAATTCTTCTACCGGTTCCTGCGCAAGCGCGAACGCGTGCTGATGGACGGCGACGCGCCGGTCGGCGGGCGCTGGAACTTCGACGAGGAGAATCGCGACAGCTTCGGCAAGCGCGGGCCGGGTCTGCTGCCGGCGCCGAAGGCCTTTCCGCCGGATGCGGTCACGCGCGAGGTGCTGGCGCTGGTCGCGACGCGCTTCGCGGGCCATCCCGGGCGGCTGGAGCGCTTCGACTGGCCGCTCACCCCGGCCGAGGCCGAAACCGCGCTGCAGGATTTCATCGCCCACCGGCTGCCGCTGTTCGGCCGCTATCAGGATGCGATCTGGGCCGGCGAGCCCTGGCTGTATCACTCGCGGCTGTCGGCGGCGATGAATCTGAAACTGTTGTCGCCGCGGCGCGTGGTGGAGGCTGCGGTGGCGGCCTGGCGCGACGGCCACGCCCCGCTGGCCGCGGTCGAGGGCTTCGTGCGCCAGATCCTCGGCTGGCGCGAATACGTGCGCGGCGTGTACTGGCTGCGCATGCCCGGGTTCCTCGACGACAACGCGCTGGGCGCGGATCAGCCGCTGCCGGGCCTGTACTGGACCGGCGACACCCGCATGGCCTGCATGCGCGACGCGCTGCGGCAGACGCTCGACCTCGGCTATGCCCATCACATCCAGCGGCTGATGGTCACCGGCCTGTTCGCCCTGCTGCTGGGCGTGCGCCCGCGCGAGATCCACGCCTGGTACCTCGCGGTGTACGTCGATGCGGTGGAGTGGGTCGAACTGCCGAACGTGCTGGGCATGAGCCAGTACGCGGACGGCGGAAAGATGGTCTCCAAGCCCTATGCCGCGTCCGGCAAGTACATCCAGCGCATGTCGAACCACTGCGCCGGCTGCCCGTTCGACCCGGGCGAGGCGCTGGGGCCGAAGGCCTGCCCGTTCACCACGCTGTACTGGGATTTCCTGGCCCGGCACGCCGACCGCTTCCGCGACCACCCGCGCGCCGGCATGCAGTGGCGCAATCTCGACCGGCTTGCGCCGGAGCGCGTGGCCGCGATCCGCGCCCGCGCCGCGTCCCTGCGCGAAGCCCTGGCCGCAACTGCAACCGAGCCGCCCTCCGGCACGTAAGCTTCGGCCATGGACACCTCAAACCCGACCTGCCTGATCACCGGCGCCTCCGGCGGCATCGCCGGCGCGCTCGCCGACCTTCTTCACGCCCGGGGCTGGCGCCTCGCCCTGGTCAGCCGCGACCCGACGCGCATCGCCGCGCCGGAGCGCGGTACGACCATCGCCGCCGATGTCTCCACCGAGGCCGGCGCGCAGGCCGCGCTGGCCGCCGCGCAGGAGGCCTTCGGCGCGCCGCCGGACGCCGTGGTCAACTGCGCCGGCGCGGTGCTGATCGCGCCGATCGGCCGCACCTCCGAGGCCCAGTACCGCGCCTGCCTCGCGGCCAATCTCGACACCGCGTTCTTCGTCGCCCGCGCGTATACCGGCGCGCTGCAGAGCGCGAAGCGGGGCGGAGCGCTGCTGCTGTTTTCGTCGGTCGCAGCCGGTGTCGGCGTCGCCAACCATCCGGCGATCGCCGCGGCCAAGGGCGCGGTCGAGGGCCTGACCCGTTCGCTCGCCGCCGATTTCGCCGGGCTCGGGCTGCGCGCCAACGCCATCGCCCCCGGGCTGACCGAAACCCCGGCCACCGCGAAATTCGTCGCCGGCGACCTCGCCCGGCGCGCGGTCGCGGCGCAGTACCCGCTCGGTCGTCACGGGAGCCCCGAGGACATCGCCGCGCTGGCCGCGTTCCTGATCTCGGCCGAGGCCAGTTGGATCAGCGGTCAGGTGATCGCCGTCGACGGCGGTTTCCTCGGCGTGCGTCCGGTCGTTCGGGTGAGCTGATGGCGAACGCGATCGTCTGGTTCCGCAACGATCTTCGCCTGGCCGATCACCCGGCGCTGCAGGCGGCGCTCGACGGCGGTTACGTGCCGATCCCGGTCTACATCCACGCGCCGGAAGAGGAGGGCGACTGGGCGCCCGGCGGCGCGACCCTCGCGTGGCGACACCGTTCGCTGGCCGCGCTCGATGCCGACCTGCGCCGACGCGGCTCGCGTCTGCGCATCTTCCACGCGCCGACCCTGCAGACCCTGCAGACCTTGGCCGCGGCCTGCGACGCCGAGGCGGTGTTCTGGAACCGCCGCTACGAGCCGACGATCGAAAAACGCGATACCGCGGTCAAGGCCGCGCTGCGCCGGCAGGGCCTGCGGGTGGAAAGCTTCAACAGCGCGCTGCTGATCGAGCCGTGGAAGCTGCTCAACAAGCAGAACGCGCCGTACCGCGTGTTCACGCCGTTCTGGCGCGCGGCCGCGGCCACGCTGTCGCTGCCGCCGCTGCGCGAACCGCCGTCGAGCCTGCCTGCCACCGACGACGGCCCGCACGGGCTGGCCCTGGACGCGCTCGGGCTGGCGCCGAAGCTGGCCTGGGACACGGGCTTCTGGCAGCGTTTCGCGCCCGGCGAGGCCGGCGCGCGCGAGGCCCTGGCGCAGTTCGCGGACGCCGCGGTGCTCGATTACGCGATCGATCGCGACCGTCCCGACCACGTCGGCACCTCGCGGCTGTCGCCGCATCTGCATCACGGCGAGATCGCGCCCTGGCGGATCGCCGCCGCGATGCGGGACGCGCATCCGGCGCAGCGCGAGAAGACCGACGCCTACGTGCGTCAGCTCGGCTGGCGCGAGTTCGGCTACCACCTGCTGCATCACTTCCCGCACACGCCCGAGCAGAACCTCAACCCGCGCTTCGCCGATTTCCCTTGGGCGCGGGTGGACGAGGGCCAACGCGATGCCTGGCGCCACGGCCGCACCGGGGTGCCGATCGTCGACGCCGGCATGCGCGAGCTGTGGGCCACCGGCTGGATGCATAACCGCGTGCGCATGATCGTCGGCAGCTATCTGTGCAAGCACCTGCGCTATCACTGGCGCGAAGGCGCGCGCTGGTTCTGGGACACCCTGGTCGATGCTGACCTCGCCAACAACACCCTCGGCTGGCAGTGGATCGGCGGCACCGGCGCCGACGCCGCGCCGTATTTCCGCATCTTCAACCCGGTGACCCAGGCCGAGAAGTTCGACCCGGACGCGACCTACATCGCGCAGTGGGTACCGGAAATGGCGCGCCTGCCCAAGGCCCTGCGTTTCGCGCCGTGGACCGAACCGCGCACGCTCGCCCGCCTTGCGCCGGACTATCCGCGGCGGCCGATCGTCGATCTGGCCCAGGGCCGCGAAGCCGCGCTGGCGGCGTATCGGCGGATTGGCGGCGAGGCGGAGTGAGCCTCGGGCCTCGTCGGCCCCGTTCGCGTTGACCCGGCTCCCGCCCCATGTTTCACTCCCGGCAGGGAGAGGAGGCAGGTCATGTCCGAAGCGAAACCCGCGTTCAAACGTCCGCGTCGCGAGTCGATGTCGCGGGTCGATACCGCCTGGTTGCGCATGGAGCGCCCGACCAATCCGATGATGATCACCGGCGTGCTCATGTTCGACGAGCCGGTCACGCTGGCGAAGCTGAAGAAAGTCGTCGAAAAACGCTTTCTCGAATACACCCGCTTCCGGATGAAACCGGTCGAGACCGCGGGCGGGATGTCCTGGCAGGACGACGAGGATTTCGATCTCGACTGGCACGTCCGCCTGTCCGCGCTACCGGGGCGCGCCGACCAGAAATCGCTGGAACGGCTGGTCAGCGCGCTCGCGTCCAGTCCCCTCGACAAGACCAAACCGCTGTGGCAGTTCCATCTGGTCGAGAAATACCACGGCGGTTCCGCGCTGATCTCGCGCATCCACCACAGCTACGCCGACGGCATCGCCCTTGTGCAGGTGCTGCTGTCGCTGACCGATACCAGTCCGCATCCGGAAAAGGCCGCGCCGCTGGCCAAGGCCTGGCTCAAGCAGGACGGCGCCAAGGTCGCGCGCCGGGTCGGCGCGATGGAGCGCTACGCCAAGCTCGGCGCCCGCGCCTTCGGCAAGGGCATGGACATGATGCAGGACCCGACCCTCGCCGGGGTGCTGGCGAAGGAGGGCGGCGACATCGCCCGCGAGCTGGTGCAGGCGCTGGCGCTGCCCGACGACCCGCCGTCGCTGCTGCGCGGCCGGCTCGGTGTGAGCAAGCGCGTGGCCTGGGCGCCGCCGCTGGATCTGGAGGAAGTGAAGGCGGTCGGCCGCGCCTGCGACTGCACCGTCAACGACGTGCTGATGGCGACCGCCGCCGGCGCGCTGCGCGACTACATGATCGAGCGCGGCGAGCACGTCGACGGTCTGACCCTGCGCGCGACCGTGCCGGTGAACCTGCGTCCGCTCGAACACGCGAAGAAGCTCGGCAACCATTTCGGTCTGGTGTTCCTCGACCTGCCGGTGGGCATCGGCAATCCGGTGCGCCGGCTCGAACACGTCGCCGAATGCATGCGCCAGGTGAAGAACTCGCGTCAGGCGATCGTCGCCTACGGCCTGCTCGCGGCGCTGGGCATGGCGCCGTCCGCGGTGCAGGAAATCGCGCTCGACCTGTTCAGCCGCAAGGCCAGCACCGTCGCCACCAACGTGCCCGGCCCGCAGCAGCCGCTGTACCTGGCCGGCAGCCGCATCCGCGAGATGATGTTCTGGGTGCCGCAGACCGGCTCGATCGGCATGGGCCTGTCGATCCTCAGCTACAACGGCAAGGTCCACTTCGGCCTGATCGCCGATGCCCGCCTGATCCCCGACCCGCGCGCGGTCATCCGCCGCTTCGGTGCCGAGTTCGACAAGCTGGTCTACCTCGCGCTGATGGGCGACTGGGAGCGCACGCTGGATTCGGTCGGCGCGGAGGCGATGCTGAGTTGATGGCGGAGGTCGGCGTTTCCGTTTTCCGATGACCGACTCTGGAGACACGATGACCGTGAACGAATTCCGGCGATCGCCCGCATCGACGCGACGCGCTTCCGTCGACCGCGCAGCGTTGCGCCCGCCGATACTGATCGCAAGCCTCGTGCTCGCACTGGTCGCGACAGGCTGCGATTCCGGGTCTTCCGCGCAGAGCGCGCCGACCGCGGCCGATGCCGCGAGCGGACCCGGGCCTGCGGATGCGGCCGTCGCCGCGACGCCGGCCGCGGACCCGGCGCTGATGCGGATGCTGCCCTCGGGCGCGACGCTGCGCATGGTGGTCCCCACCGATTTCACGCGCGACGGCACCGAGGAGGTGCTGGTCGCGTTCGATCCCGTGCCCGACGGCAAGACGCCGGGCACCCTGATGGTCCTGCGCCGCGAGGTCGATGGGCCCTACCGGAAAATCATCGAGGGCAAGCGCGCGATCCTGTGCCGCACCTGCGATGGCGCCGGCGGCGAGCCGCTGCATGCCTTGGTCGCGAACTACGGCCGCTTCGCGATCCAGCACAAGGGTGTGAAGCCCGACGGCGGCAGCTGGTTCAGCGAAGCGACGTTCAATGCCGAGGAACAGCGCGGCATCCCGTGGGGCTTGACCAGCACCCAGGACGTCGCCTACGCCAGCGATCGCAGCGAACGCGCTTCCGCCAAACGCGGTTTCGACGATGTGCGCGGCATCGATCTGGAGGCGTTCAACGCCACCGGCATGATCCGCGGACCGCAGCTCTGATCGGTTGAATGCGGGGCCGCGGCTGTCGTCCCCCGGGCGTGCGCCGGGGGCGGAGCCAGGTGGGAATCTGCTTGGCGGCGCGAAGGCCCGATCGCCCCGTGGTCTTTCGGCGTCTCATCGGGTGAGACGCCCCCCGCGTACATCTGCGGCCCCGTCCCGCCGGTCGCGCCGATGTCCGCCGTTCTCCGCCCCGATTCCATCGACCCGATCGACGACAGCCGTTCTGCTTCCCGCGATCTCGTTCCCGACCGTGCCGACGGTGGTCGCCGCAGCGATGGCGGTGCGATGGCCTTGCGGTTGGCGGGCAAGTATCCCGACCGCGTCACCGGCGTGCTCAAGGTGCCGGGCAGGGAAGGGCGTTACGCCGACTTTCCCGACGACCTGCCTCCGCGGCTCGCGGCGGCGCTGCGCGCGCGCGGGGTCGAGCGGCTGTACAGCCATCAGGCCGAGGCCTGGGAGATCGTGCGGCGCGGCGAGGATCTGGTGGTGGTCACGCCGACCGCCTCGGGCAAGACCCTCTGCTACACGCTGCCGGTGATCGCCGCCGCGATCGAACAGCGCGCGAAGGCGCTGTACCTGTTCCCGACCAAGGCGCTGGCGCAGGATCAGGTGGCGGAGCTGCTGGAACTGAACAAGGCCGGCGATCTCGGCGTGCGCGCCGCGACCTTCGATGGCGACACCCCGGGCGACCAGCGCCGCGCGATCCGGCTCAACGGCGACATCGTCGTCACCAATCCGGACATGCTGCATCAGGGCATCCTGCCGCATCACACCAAATGGGCGCAGTTGTTCGAGAACCTGCGCTACGTGGTGATCGACGAGATCCACAGCTACCGCGGCGTGTTCGGTTCGCATCTGGCCAATCTGCTGCGCCGGCTGCAGCGGGTGTGCGCGTT
>JBIJBH010000129.1:0-8458 GCA_044345315.1 Lysobacteraceae bacterium | reverse complement strand
CTCGGCGATCGGCTGGCGGGTGGCGCGCTCGATCGCACGCAGCATCCCCTTCTCGCGCGGGCTGACGAACAGGATCGCCTCGCCGCTGCGCCCGGCGCGGCCGGTGCGGCCGATGCGGTGGACGTAACTCTCGGTGTCGTAGGGGATGTCGTAATTCAGCACGTGGCTGATGCGTTCGACGTCGAGCCCGCGCGCGGCCACGTCGGTGGCGACCAGGATGTCGAGCCGGCCGTCCTTGAGCTGCTGGATGGTCTTCTCGCGCTGCGCCTGGGCGATGTCGCCGTTGATCGCGGCCGCGGCCAGACCGCGCGCCTGCAGTTTCTCGGCCAGTTCCTCGGTCGCCTGCTTGGTGCGCGCGAACACGATCATCGCGTCGTAGGGCTCGGCTTCGAGGATCCGGGTCAATGCGTCGAGCTTGTGCAGGCCGCTGACGAACCAGTAGCGCTGACGGATGTTGGTCGCGGTGGTGGTCTTGGCCGCGATGGTCACCTCGACCGGCTCGCGCAGATAGGTCTGGGCGATGCGCCGGATGGGCGCCGGCATGGTCGCCGAGAACAGCGCGACCTGGCGCTCCTCCGGCACTTTCTTCAGTACGGTCTCGACATCGTCGATGAAGCCCATGCGCAGCATCTCGTCGGCCTCGTCCAGCACCAGCGCCTTGAGCTCCGACAGATCCAGCGTGCCGCGTTCGAGATGATCGATCACCCGGCCCGGCGTGCCGACCACGACCTGCACGCCGCGCTTGAGCGCCTGCAACTGCGGGTAGTAGCTCTGGCCGCCGTAGATCGGCAGCACGTGGAAACCGGGCAGATGGTGCGCGTAGCGCTGGAAGGCCTCGGCCACCTGGATCGCCAGTTCGCGGGTCGGCGCCAGCACCAGCAGCTGCGGCTTGCCGCCGCGCAGTTCCAGCCGCGACAGCAGCGGCAGGGCGAAGGCCGCGGTCTTGCCGGTGCCGGTCTGGGCCTGGCCGAGCACGTCGCGCCCGGCCAGCAGCGCCGGGATGGTCGCGGCCTGGATCGGCGACGGGGTCTCGTAGCCGACCTCGCGCACCGCGGCCATCACCGCTTCGGAGAGGCCGAGATCGGCGAAGGTCGACGGCGGGGTTTCAGCGGCAGGAGAGGACGACATTCGAGCGATCCGGGCGGGCAAGGCGCGCATTGTGCGCCTTTGCGCTGGGGCAATGGCTCCAGCCGCCCTGCGCCCGCGCCCGGCGAAGGCAGCGATCCGCATGAAAATGCATGCAGATCATGCAGTTGCATCGATCCGGCCGGCGCCGCGCAGGCGTCGACCGAGGTCAGATCGCTTCCGATTCCACCACCCGCTCGCCCGTCGCCGCGGTGAGCGCCGCGTCCAGCAGACAGCGGGCGATCCGCTCGGCGGGCACCACCCGCCAGCGTTTCGGCACCGCCGGCGCCAGCGCGCGCAGGGCGATCGTGCCGACGTGCTCCAGCGGCCGGCGCCGTTCGCGTTCGCCGCCGATCAGCGACGGACGCACGAGCGTCAGCGACGGATAGCCCAGCGCACGGACCGCGGCCTCGGCCTCCCCCTTGCAGCGCAGATAGAAACTGCGCGCGGCGGGATCGGCGCCAAGCGAGGAATTGAGCGCGAACGCGCGCGCGCCGGCCGCGCGCGCCCGGGTCGCGACCGCGACCACGTAATCGACATCGACGCGGCGGAACGCGGCCTGCGAACCGGCGTCGCGGATCGTGGTCCCGAGCGCGCAGATCGCCGCATCCACAGCCCACCACGCGGCGTCCGCGGGCAGCGCGTCGAAATCGACCTGCGGGTTCTCGATTTTCGAATTCCGCAGCTTCGGATGCGGCGGCAGCGCACGCCGGGTCGGCGCGACGATCCGCGTCACCCGCGGGTCCTCCAGGGCCAGCGCCAGCGCATGCCGGCCGACCAGGCCCGTGGCGCCGGCGATCAGCAGGCGGCTCACGGCGAAGAAGGCTCGGGCGAGGGAGCCGGCCCGGGCACGGTGCACAGCCGCGCCAGCGAGGCGCGCATGACCTCGTGGCGCAGAGGCTTGGACAGATATTCGTCCATGCCCGCGTCGAGACAGCGACGACGATCCTCGGCCAGCGCGTGCGCGGTGAGCGCGACGATCGGCAGCCGCGACCGACCCTCGGCGATCTCGATCTGGCGCCAGCGCCGGGTCACGGTGTAGCCGTCCATGTCCGGCATCTGGCAGTCCATGAGCGCGATGTCCCAGGGCCGCGCATGCAGCAGCTCCAGCGCGCGCGCGCCGCTGGCCGCGCATTCCACGGTGCAGCCGTCGCGTTCGAGCATCAGCCGTACGAGCGTGGCGTTGAGCGTGTTGTCCTCGATCACCAGCACGCGCAGACCGGCGATGGCGGGCGTCGACATCGGCGATACGGCGTCGTCCGCAGCGCCGGGCAACGCCTTCGGCTGATCGGGCTCCGCTTCTTCGGCTTCCGGCACGACCACCGAGAAACGGCTGCCGGCGCCGGGGACGCTGTGGAGTTCGATCCGCCCGCCCATCAGCCAGACCAGTTCCCTGGAGATCTTCAGCCCCAGACCGGTGCCCTGGTACAGCCGCCGGACCGAATCGTCGGCCTGCTGGAACGCCTGGAAGATCCGCTCCCGATCGCGTTCGGCGATCCCGATGCCGGTATCGACCACCTGAATGCGCAGCACACGCACCCCGTCGGCCTCCAGATCGCTCGCGGCCTCGATGCGAACGCTGCCGACCGCGGTGAACTTGACCGCATTCGCGACCAGGTTGATGACCACCTGACGCAACCGCGCCTGATCGGCGACGAAACGATCAGGCAGATCCGGCGCGCAGACCGCATCCAGGACCAGCGCCTTGGCTTCGGCTTCGGGCGCGAACATGTCGAGCACGTCGGCAATCATGCGCCGCGGCGCGAACGGCGCCGGATGCAGTTCGATCCTGCCGGCCTCGATCTGCGAGAGATCCAGCACATCGCTGATCAGCGCGTGCAGCGCCTGCCCGGCGCGATGGATCGACTGCGGCAATTGGCGGTGCGCCGGCGCATCCGGGGCTTCGGCGAACAACCGGCTCATGCCGATGATCGCGTTGAGCGGCGTGCGCAGCTCGTGGCTCATGTTGGTGAGAAAGGTGGACTTCGCGCGGTTCGCGGCGTCGGCGCGGTCCAGCGCCTCGCCGAGCGTGCGAGTCATCGTCATCAGCGCGTCGCGCTGGGCGATATTGCGCCGGATCGTCCGCCCGATCACGAAGCCCTCGCGCAGCAGGAAGCCGCCGAACAGACACGCGGCCAGACCGGCGAGCACGAATTCGGTCTGCGCGCGGAAGAAGAAGAACACCGCGAAGGGACCGACGCTGGCGATCACATAGGCGGCATAGGCCGGCCACCACGGGCCGAAGCTGCTGATCGCGCCCGCAGGCATGCCGATCAGCAGGAACGCGGTGATGAAGTACAGATCGCTGTGGCCGAGCGGGAACAGCAGGGTCGCCGCGGCGCCCCAGACGCCGCCGGACGCGGCGCCGACGAACAGGCACAGCAGCGAGGTATCGGGGAGATCGTTCGGCCGCTGGTTCTGGAGCCGGCGCGACCAGACCGCGAGCGCCACCCGCAGCACGCAGACCGCGCCGACCGCGATCGCCCACAGCACCAGATGGGTTTCGGGATGCACATCGCGCACGGCGAACCAGAACAGGCTGGCGACGCCGAGGGTGGCCAAGGCCCCGGCGCGCCCCTGCGAGAGCACGAGCTGACGGCATTCCGACGCGATGCGGCGCCGGGTCTCGGCGGACTCTGGCGTGCCCATGCTCCCCTGATCTGCGAACGACCCGCCCCGGGCGGCGAAGCCCATACCTTACCGCGTGCGGCCGCCCACCGCACCCCGTCTGAACGCGAAAATCCTCCGTTTTGTCCCCTCGGGACCGGACTCTGCGTGCACAGAAAACAGGTAGGCAGGGGACACCGGTCCGGAAAAGACCCGATCGTCCGAAGCCTTGCCGGTTTCGCCTTATTTCGCTTACTTCATCACGACCAAAGGGGTATCGCATGCTCAAACGTCTCAGCATCCTCATCGCCGCTTCGCTGCTCAGCACCTCCGCCCTCGCCGCCGACGGCGACTGGACCGGCTGGTACGTCGGCGCCGGCTTCGGCCAGACCGAAGGCGAGTCCGACCCGCGGATCGCGCTCGGCGGCGCCTGGACGTCCGAATCGCAGGCGCTGCGCGACCACGTCAGTCAGCAGTGGTCCGAAGACCTCGATCCGGACGGCTACGCCTACAACCTGCAGTTCGGCTACAACCACCAGTTCGAAGGCGGCTTCGTGCTCGGCGGCGAGTTCGACTACAGCAAGCTCAACCTCGACGACTCCCGCCAGAGCGGCCCGGTGCCGACGGTGCCCTTCCCGACGCTGACCTACGACACCCGCAACGACATCGAAGCCGATCACTCGCTCTCGCTGCGCGCCAAGGCCGGCTTCGCCACCGGCCGTCACCTGTTCTACGCCACCGCCGGCCTCGTCCGCGCCGATGTCCAGGCCAGCGCCAGCATCGTCAGCAACGGCAACTACCGCAAGTTCGGCCAGCGCTCGGACACCCTCGACGGCGCACAGTACGGGCTGGGTTACGAGTTCGATTTCGGCAACCAGTGGTCGGCGCGCATCGAATACCTGCGCACCGATCTGGGCGACATCGACTTCGACACCGTCTACCAGCCGGGCAGCGCGTTCCTGACCCCGGCCTACACCGAGCGTTTCAGCCAGGACGTCGAATACGACACCATTCGCGTGGGTCTGAACTACCGCTTCTGATCGTCGCTTCGGCGTTTCACCGCTGCACCCGCAGGGCCCGGTCATCCGGGCCCTGTTTTTTTGCGCGCCGGTATTCGACCGGGAGCCGGGAACCGCGAACTGTGTCGCAATCGAACGACGCGTCGGCCGCCGAAGGCTCACGCATTCGGCTGCTGCAGGGCAGCACGCCGCCGGCCGCCGCCTTCGGGCCGGGACGCCCGCCGCAGCGCCGCATGGACGCGCGATCGCGCCGAGCCCGCGGCCATGTTTCCGCCGCATTTTTCACGGCCTTTTCCGCAGCGTTTTCCGCAGCGATCGCACCCGCGCACGGCGTCACGGATCTGCGCCGTACCGCCGCGACGGGCGCGCTCCGGGACACGAAACGCTTGCAACCGGGCGCGATTCGCGGCACACACGTCATCGCACCACCCGCCGCCGCCACCACGGCATTCCGGTCGCATCGACGCGATCGCCCGCTCGACATGGAGACGCCATGACCACCCGTCCGCTGTTGTCCGCCGCCCTGCTCTTGTGTCTCGCCGCCCCCGCGGCGCCCCTGCTCGCTCCGCCCGCCGCCGCCGCTCCGCCCGCCGTCGCCGCCGAAGACGACGCGCCGAGCTTCGTCGTCGTCCGCTATCGCGACCGCGCCCAGCTGCAGGCGCTGGCCGCGCGCTTCCAGCACATGATCGTCGACCGCGAGGCGCGCACCGTGCGCACCGAAGCCGATCCGGCCACGATCGCCGAACTGCGCCGCCTCGGTTTCGCGATCACCGTCGACCGCAGCGCGACCGCCCGCATCCGCGAGGTCGAAGGTGCGATGGCCCGTCGCGAGTTCGGCACCCGCAGCATTTCCGGCTATGCCTGCTATCGCACGGTCGAGGAGACCTACGCCACCATCGATCAACTCGTCGCCGCCAAACCGGCGCTGGCCAGCGTCTCCAACATCGGCCCGAGCTGGCTGAAGTCGCGCAACGCCGGCGGCTACGACATGAAGGTGCTGCGGCTGACCAATTCGGCCACGAATTCGATCCGTCCCAACAAGCCGCCGATGGTGCTGTTCGGCTCGATCCACGCCCGCGAATACACCCCGGCCGAACTGGTGACGCGCTTCGCCGAATGGCTGGTCAACGGCTACGGAACCGACGCCGAAGCCACCTGGCTGATGGACAACTACACCTTCTACCTGGTGCTGCAGGCCAACCCCGACGGCCGCAAGCGGGCCGAATCCGGCCTGTCCTGGCGCAAGAACGTCAACAACACCAACGGCAGTTGCAGCGCGAACAGCGTCGGCACCGATCTCAACCGCAACTTCCCGTTCCACTGGAACACCGTCCCCGGCGGTTCCAGCGGCAACGCCTGCGCCGAAACCTATCGCGGGCCGATCGCGCAGTCCGAGCCGGAGACGCAGAACCTGCTGCGGCTGGTCGCGGGCACGCCCGGCGTCGGCGGCGTCTACAGCGGCGGCATTTTCCCCGATCGTCGCGGCGACGCCGCGAGCAGCGCCGCGCCCGACGACTACCAGGGCATCTTCATGGACATCCACAGCTATTCGCAGCTGGTGCTGTGGTCCTGGGGCGACACGACCTCGCCGGCGCCGAACGGTCCGGCGCTGCGCACGCTGGGCAGGCGCATGGCCTTCTTCAACGGTTATCGGCCGCAGCAGTCCAACGAACTCTACGGCACCGACGGCACCACCGACGACACCATGTACGGCCTGCTCGGCGTGCCGAGCTACACGATCGAACTGGGCGTCGCGTTCTTCGAGTCGTGCTCGACCTTCACCTCCAACACCCTGCCGAGAAACCTCGATGCGCTGAAATACGCCGCGCGCAATCTCACTGCGCCCTATCGCTATCCATCCGGGCCGAACACGGTCAGCGTCACGGCTTCGAGCGTCACCGTCGCCGCCGGCACGCCGGTGACGATCACCGCAGTGCTCGACGACAGCCAGTTCAATCAGACCAACGGCACCGAAACCACCCAGGCGATCGCTTCGGCCCGCATGTTCCTCGATCTGCCGCCGTGGGAAGCCGGCGCATCCGGCATCGCGATGAACGCCAGTGACGGCAGCTTCAACGCGACGCGCGAGACCGTGACCGCCTCGCTGGGCACCGCAGGCCTCGCGCCGGGCCGGCACATCGTCTACGTGCAGGGTACCGACGCCTCCGGCAGACCGGGCACACCCAATGCGGTGCTGCTCAACGTCACCGCCGGCGGCGGCGGCAACGTCGCACCGGTGGCGAACTTCAACAGCGTCATCAGCGGCCTGACCGTGAACTTCACCGACACCTCCAGCGACAGCGACGGCAGCATCGCCTCGCGCAGCTGGACTTTCGGCGACGGCACCACCTCGACCGCGACCAACCCGAGCAAGACCTACGCCGCGGCGGGCACCTACAGCGTCGGACTCACCGTCACCGACAACGGCGGACTCTCCAACATCCGCACGCAGTCGGTCACCGTCACCGCAGGCGGCACCCAAACCTACAGCAACGGCACCGATGTCGCGATCGCCGACAACACGACCGTCGAAAGCACGATCGCGATCTCCGGACGCAGCGGCAACGGGCAGACCGCCACGCCGGTCGCGGTGAACATCGTCCACACCTACATCGGCGACCTGAAGGTGGACCTGATCGCGCCGGACGGCTCGATCTACGTGCTGCACAACCGCAGCGGCGGCAGTGCCGACAACATCAATACCACCTACACGGTGAACCTCTCCGGCGAAGCGCTCAACGGCACCTGGCGCCTGCGCGTGAACGACAACGCCGGAGGCGACATCGGCCGCATCGACAGTTGGAGCATCACCTTCTGATCCGATCGTCGACGCAGTTCAACCGAAGGCCCGGACTCGATCCGGGCCTTCTTTTTTTTGCGCCCGCAGAACCCTTCGCCCGCGTCAGGAGCGCCGTCGCAGACACTGCGACAAGCGGGATAGGCGCGATCGATCGCGGAATCTTCCGTCGCGCAAGCATGCCGCGCGATGCGCCGCAAGACTTGACATCGAAGGCATTCACCTGGCGTATTGAATAGAGAAAAAACCCTGCTTTTTACGATCTTTTTTGCGGTTTTCGAAAGTCGCAGTCCGTGCGACCGCGATCCGGAGAATACATCTCACGCGGACGACATGTCCGCGTCCACGAAGGCCCGCTCGCGTGCGGGCACTCACTTCGAAACGCGTCGGGGAGGCGACAGGAGGTCGCCATCCGCAGGGAAGCTTCCATCGTGTCGACGGACTCCACGGAAGGAGACCGTCGCCGCGCAGGGACGACGCGCAGCGCGACGGCGGATGCCGAAAAGCCGCGACAGAGTAGGCGAATCACAACAAGGAGCAATACATGTCCAATCTCGTGCAGGAACTCAACAGCCTCGACTTCAGCGTCTACATCGGCGGTCCGCTGCAGGCGGCCGTGGATGCACAGCACTCGGCGTCGATGTCGCAGGTCGAATTCATCCAGAAGGTCGGCTTCATGCCGGCCGTCGGCCAGAACCCGCCGGATCTGCGCTACGTGACCTTCAGCTACAAGAAGAGCGTGCCCAATCCGCATTTCGGCAAGACGGCGGCGCAGCTTCAGGCTGAAGGTCTGCAGGCACCGCCCGCGACCAACGTCACCGACCGCTTCATCAGCGTCGACGTCGATCTCAGGGTGCCCTTCCTGACGATGCTGACCATCCCGGCCCTGCGGATCGACGAGGTCACCATC
>JBIJBH010000320.1:0-4817 GCA_044345315.1 Lysobacteraceae bacterium | reverse complement strand
GCGCAGCGCCGGGCGCAACCGACGGGGTGTGCTTTCTTTTGGTTACCTTTTCTTTTCACAAGAAAAGAAAAGTAACTCGCTCGCGTCAGCGAGCGAAACCAAGGGACGAGAGGAAAAACTCGACGATCGCTGCTGTCGAATCGATCAAAAGCAGGTCCCTCGCCGATGGCTCGGGATGACAGAAGATGGTCGAATCTGCTTAAGTCATTGAACCGCTTGATGAAAACGTGGGGATACTTCAGGCCTCGGCGCACCGATCGCTGCGGCAGCGACGCCAGCCGCGAGGGTGACTTGCCTGACAATGTGACAACGAAACACGATGCCGGATCCATCGCGAGGGCAGCCATGACCACGATCGATCGTTCTCTCTCGGACGAAGACGCTCTGCGCAGGCTGCAGGCCCTGCACGAGTACGCGGACCGCTTCTGGCAGGCGTTCTGGCATCGCCCGGGCATGCTCGGCATGCCGCGCGATGTCGAAGCGATGTTCCACCACATCGACTGGATCGAACATCTCCTGGCCGGCGGCGGACCTGAGCGTCCCGACGACATCACCTGGACGGAATTCCTGATCCGCCGCAAGTACATCCGCGGCGCCGCGCATCTGCTGCGCGAATCCTTGCGCGACGATCTGGACGATTTCCCAAAACTGCAGGCGGTCAGGCGCGAATATCTGGCGTGGCGGGAGCAGCATGGTGCGGGCCCAAGCCCACCATGATCGAAACCAACGCGCTGTGATCCGGAACGTGCACCATGGGCGCCATCATTCTGTCCTTCGGCGGGCTTGAGCTCGCCCCGCGAGTCCATGCATCGCCGCCACCGCTCGCCGTGGCGAATCAACTCACGAGGCCGGCATCATGCCCACTCTCGCCGCAATCCGTTACAGGCTCTTCGAAGGCGAAGAATCCGTGATCCAGGCAGCCGAAAGCGGCAGCCCCCACGATTTCGGCGGAGAACTGGTGCTGTCGTTTCAAGACGGCCGGGAATGCTTCATCTCCTGGGTGGCAGAGCCGGTTCAGTACGCCATGGGCATCGGCGACTCGACGCATTTTGTGCCGGATGCCCGGCTCTTCGACCATGACGTGTCTCGCACAGCCACGTGGGTCGGTCTGATCGGGCAGGAGGTGCGGCTTGGCTTTGCGGAAAAGGACAATCAGATTCTGAAGGTGTCATCGCAAGACGACCATGTACTTCTTTGCGCATTCGAGCGCGGCTTTTGGTGGGCCGACCAGATAACCGTCTGCAGGCAGGTGCCGGCACCTTACGACGTCTGAGCATCTACGAAGAACGCTGGGCGATCATCGAAGAAAGCGAACGCGTCCCGACCGTCATCAACCCGCAGCAATGCGAGATCGGCCAGGGCTGCGTCATCACCCGCCGGCACTTCGCGACGCTGCTTTTCTCCCTTCCTTCCAAGAGCGAGGCGCGAGGAAGAGTTGATCCGCGCTTCGATGGCGAACGCCGCCGCTGACCGCGATCCGCAAACAGCGCAGAGAACACGCCTGCCGTCCTATGCGGCTTCCCGCCGTATCGCGGTCCAGATGATGCCCGCCAGTTCCTTCTCCATGTCGTCCGAATCGATCAACTGCGAGTCCTCCAGCAGGATCGCGCGCACCACGCCCCACAGCGAACGCGACAGGATGAACTGCGACATCGGCGACAGGTTGATCCCTTCCCTGTGGGCGATTTCCGCCAGACGCTTACCGAGGTGGTCGTAGAGCACCCGCATGCCGTCCTGCATCGTCGGGAACATGTCCTTTCTGATGGCCATCCGGATCAGGCCCTGGCGCACCTTTTTCTTCTGTCTGAGGTCGGCGATCAGGGTGTCCATCATGCGCGTCACCGCGTGCTGCAGCGAACGTCCCTGCGAATCGATCAGGACCGCGTCGATCTCCGCGATCAGCGCGTCGCGGTGGGCGATCGCCATCGCCACCAGCAGGGATTCCCGGTTCGGGAAGTACTGGTAAATCGTGCCGACGCCGAAGCCGGAGACTTCCGCGATGCGATTGGTCGTCAGTTTCTCGATCCCTTCGCGCTCGATGATCTGCGAAGTTGCCGCGTAGATGGTGTTCACGGTCGCCTCCGAGCGCGCCTGCTTCGGCCGGCGTCTGACCGCGTTGCTGTTCACCATGCCCCTGTCCTCCCCTGAATCCGTATCCGAAGTCGCATGCGCCGCATGAGGGAGCGCCGCTGCGGTGACATGTCGACGCGGGAGCGGGCCTGTCCGCGCCCTTCGGATGTCCTGGGGAGGATCGTAGCCATGAATCGCGAGCAGAGTCGAGCGCTACGCCTCGATCCGTCCCCGGCATCTACCCCATGAGCTGAAGAAAAGTCGAGCTCCGACCCGATCCGGAATGGGTCCGTGCCATTGAAAATTCAGCCTGGGCAATGACTTGGGAGGATATGGCCTGTTTCAGAAAAGCCGAGCTTTATGCGATTTGAAGGATTGGGCGTTTGCATGGATTCTGGCCATGCAGGCATTCGGAACGTCGATGAAGACCGTCGCCGCACCCGGACCCTGAGAAAGCCCGCGCAGGATGCACGCCTCTCTGCACGCGGCCCTCCGCAAGCTGCTCCCCCCCCCCCCCCGAACGCAAGGAGAAATGCAATGAGGAACCATCGGACTTCGATCTCTGTCGGCATCGCCCTGGCCTGTCTCGCGGCAGCGGGTATCGCCGCCGCACAATCCACGCCGAACGCCGGCGATGCCTCTGTCGGCCAGCGCAAAGCGGTCCTCTCCCTCACCCAGGGCGTGGGCGATGTGGGCATGGAGATTTTCGACGGCAAAACGCAGCGTTACAACGTCGCCAATCTGCCCAGTAATGTCGACGATGTGGTGGTCCACATCGATGTGGACGATGTGAAATGGAGGAAAGCCAGGATGCGGATGGCGCTCGATCTGGCCCGCGATGCCGAGTGGCCGGTGATGATCGAAAGCGCGACCTGGGATGTCCCGAAGCTGCACCGCTTTCTCGCCGAGTATTTTCCCGGCACCGATACCCGCAACCTGAAGAACGTCGCGGTGCGGGTCGGTTGGCGCGACGGGCGACCGGTCGTGACCGATCTGCTGCCCTCCGACGCGGCCGTGGAAGTGGGCATTCCCCGCGAGCAGACGACCGAGGGGCTGGCCACGACGACTGCGTTCCGCATGAAGCTGCGCGCGCCCGGCTCGCGTTTCGCGGATCTCGCCAGCATGGTGTATCAGGCCAATCCGGGGCATTGGAACGGTACCTCCCCCCAACCGCGCTGGCTGCGTTACGACATCGCACTGAACCTGGATGTCGTGAAGGTCTGGCAGGCGGTGGTGCGCTCGTACGACAACACCCGATGGATCTCCGACTGCGTTGTCTCCTGGCGCGGGTCGGCCACCACCGGCGACTGGCTGCGGAACATTGAAAACCAGTTCGGCCGCGCTGTACCGCTTCCGGGATTGAGCGAGGTCTGGGGCAGAGTCGGCCACGGTTACGCGGCCCGAGTCTCCAACTACCAGGCGCGGGTCTTGGCGCTGAACTGCGACACGATGGCCGTCACCGGTCATAGTCTGGGCGGCGGCACGGCAGAAGTGTTCGCCCTTTATGCGCACGCGCGAGGCAAGAACATATCGCGGGTCGAAACCTATAACGCTGCTCGTTCCGGTAATGCCCTTTTCAGAACGAGGTTCAACGAACGTTTCGCAGATAGACTCACCCCCACCGAGACCACCTGGCACCACCGTACCTTCGCCACCTACTGCCGGCATGGAGATCTCGTCTCCGCAGTTCCCATCGGTCTGGTCCACGTGAGTAACGCTACGGGAGGCTGCACGTACTGGGGCGCCAGAGTCTCGTGGTTGAATCCGGTCGCCAATCACAACATGGGTCTGTGGCTCTGAAACAGGCTCGGCCCTGAAGGTTCGTCCGCGGCTGCTTTCGCCGCGAATGCCATCGGGCAAGGCGCATCGTCTGGCATACGGCGCGATTTCGGTCGCGCCGTATGCGTTTCGGAGTCGCTGTTGCGCCGGTAGTGCGGCCGGTGATGTCGGGCTATGATCTTTGATCGAGCCGACCGACCCGCAACAGACGCCGACAGCAGCCTCTGCGGGGCGGCGTTCCAGTCTGATCGGAGAGGGTCATGATCGAACTTCCCGTGAGAGAGCCCTGCGATCTGTGCGAAGGCATGGCCGGGCGCGAAGAACGCTGGGCGATCATCGAAGAAAGCGAACACGTCCTGACCGTCATCAACCCGCAGCAATTCGAGATCGGCCAGTGCTGCGTCATCAACCGCCGGTATGTCGCGACGCTGCTCGATCTCTCCGATCGCGAGTGCGAGGCCGTCATGCGGGCGGCGAAGCGAGTGGCACAGGCGCTCGTCGGAGCGTATCGACCGCTCGGCATCCTGACGTTCCAGAACAACGGGGTCTACAGCGGGCAGGAAACGCCGCACTTCCATTTCCACGTCATGCCGCGGCAGCCGGGCAGCGACTGGGGAATCGGCCCGCCGCAGCTCGCGACCTTCGATGGCGCCGGGCGTGAGAAGGGCACGCCGCACGATCCGGGCGCAGATGCGGAACGTCTGAAGAGAGTCCGCGTATCCGCGAGTCGGCTGCTCGACACCGCGAACCTGATTCGCACGTATCTACCGGAATAGCCGGAGTTGCCGCAATGAAGATCCCCGCAGCGTTGGCGATGCTCGTCGTGTTGGCCGCCGCTTGCTCCGACCGCGGCCAGAGCGTTGCGGCAGAAGAGCGACGACCACCGCCGCCGCCGCCACCGCCGTCCATACCCATCCAGGAGCAGGCCAGGGCGGGCGCGCTGGCGCTCGGGGTCGGTTCCTGCGACG
>JBIJBH010000198.1:0-6842 GCA_044345315.1 Lysobacteraceae bacterium | reverse complement strand
CCCGGCCCTCCCCTTGAAGGGAAGGGAGAACAGCGCGATGCCTTGAAGCCCTCCCCTTCAAAGGAAGGGTTTGGGTCGGAATGGGTCTCACGCCCCGCGCGTGCCAGCGCAGATTGAATCCGGGCGAAGAGAATCCGCATGCGATGACCGCTCATGGCATCAACGCAGCATTTCATGAAGACGATCGCGCAGCAGCGCCAGCGCGATGCCGCGATGGCTGACGCGATTCTTCAGCGCAGGATCGAGTTCGGCCGCGCCCATGCCCCGCGACGGATCGAAGAACACCGGGTCGTAGCCGAAACCGCCGCTGCCGCGCGGCGCATGCAGGATGCGGCCCTCCCACACGCCTTCGGCGATCAGCGGCTGCGGGTCGTGGGCATGGCGCAGCACGGCGAGCACGCTGACGAAGCGCGCGGTGCGGCGTTCGTCGGGCACGTCGCGGAGCGCGTCGAGCAGCTTGGCGATGTTCGCCCGATGATCGCCGTGCGCACCGGCGTAGCGCGCGCTGTACAGGCCCGGCGCGCCGTCGAGCGCGTCGACGCACAGTCCGGAATCGTCGGCAAGCGCCGGCAGCCCGGTGGCGGCCGCGGCGTGGCGCGCCTTGAGAATGGCGTTCTCGACGAAGCTGAGGCCGGTTTCCTCGGCATCCTCGACGCCGAATTCCGACTGCGCGTGCAGGTCGATGCCGGCATTGCCGAGCAGGTCGCGCAGTTCGGCGAGCTTGCCGGGATTGCCGCTGGCGAGGACCAATTTCATGGCGCGGCCGACTCCAGCAGATCCCACCGGTTGCCGTACGGATCGACGAACACCGCGACCGTCCCGTAGGCTTCCTCGCGCGGCATTTGGAGAAAACGCACGCCCTGCGCAAGCATCGCCGCGTGATCGCGCCGGAAATCGTCGGTGTACAGGAAGAAGCCGACCCGGCCGCCGGTCTGGTCGCCGATCCGCACGCGTTGCGCGTCGTTCGCGGCCTGCGCCAGCAGGATCCCGGTCTCCGCGCCCGGCGGCGCGACCACCACCCAGCGTTTCGCGGGATTGCCCGGCACCGCACCGAGCGCGCGGTCCTCGCGCAGTTCGAAGCCGAGCGCGTTGACATAGAAATCGATCGCGCGATCGTAGTCGTCGACGACCAGCGCGAAACAGCCGATCCGCCGCATGGACTCAGCCATCGAGCGCCGCGCGCTGGGCCGCGAACAATTCGGCGATGCCCTGCTCGGCGAGATTCAGCAGCGCATCCAGTTCGTCGCGACGGAAGGCATGGCCCTCGGCGGTGCCCTGCAGCTCGATGAAACCGCCGCCGTCGTTCATCACCACGTTCATGTCGGTGTCGCAGTCGCTGTCCTCGGCGTAGTCGAGATCCAGCACCGGCACGCCGCGATACACGCCGACCGAGACCGCGGCGACCGCGCCGTGAATGGGCGAACGCTGCGGATCGCGCGCGATCTCCTTCCTCGCCTGCAGCCAACGCACCGCATCGACCAGGGCGACATAGGCGCCGGTGATCGCCGCGGTGCGGGTGCCGCCGTCGGCCTGCAGCACGTCGCAGTCGAGGGTGATGGTGCGCTCGCCGAGCGCGTTGCGATCGACGCAGGCGCGCAGGGCGCGACCGATCAGGCGCTGGATCTCCAAGGTGCGGCCGCCCTGCTTGCCGCGCGCGGCCTCGCGGTCGCTGCGACTGTGGGTGGCGCGCGGCAGCATGCCGTATTCGGCCGTCACCCAGCCCTCGCCCTTGCCGCGCAGGAAGGCCGGCACCTTGTTGTCGACGCTGGCGGTGCACAGCACCCGGGTGTCGCCGAACGCCACCAGCACCGAACCCTCGGCATGGCGGGTGTAGCCGCGTTCGATCCGGACCGGACGCAATTGTCCGGGGCTGCGACCGCTGGGGCGCTTGAGGCTCATGGGCACGGGGGGTCACGACAGGGCGGGCGAGTTTAGCATCCGCGTCCCTGGCCGCCCCGGCGCGCACATCCGACGCCGGATGCTGGACAATGACGCCCCCGCAGGGCGACCGCCCCGCGCGCCCAGAGGGCTTCGCATGAGCCAAAGCAGCACGATCCGCAGCATGACCGCCTTCGCCTCCGCCGAGCGGAGCACGCCGTGGGGCACGCTCGGCTGCGAACTGCGCGCGGTCAATCATCGTTTTCTGGAAGTCGGCGTGCGCCTGCCCGACGATCTGCGCGCGGCCGAGCCGGCGCTGCGCGAGCGGATCGCGGCGCGGCTCTCGCGCGGCAAGCTCGACCTGAGCATGCGCCTGCGCAGCGACGACAACGCGCAGTCGCTCGTCGTCGATACCGCCCGCGTGAGCCGGCTGTCCGCGCTCGGTCTCGAACTGCAGGCGTATTTCCCGCAGATGCGGGTGGAGATGACCGAACTTCTGAAATTCCCGGGCGTGCTGCGTTCGGAGGCCGCCGAGCCCGAAGCCCTGCACGCGGAGGCGCTGGCGCTGCTGGACGACGCGCTGACCCAGTTCGTCGATGCGCGCGAGCGCGAGGGCGGCAAGCTGGCGGCGACGATCCTCGAACGCGTCGACGCCATCGCCCGCCACGCCGCCGAAGCGCGCACGTTGATGCCGGCGATCCGCGCCGGACAGCGCCAGAAACTGGAGAATCGGCTCGCCGACCTGCCGCAGCCGCTGGATCCGGGCCGCTTCGAGCAGGAACTGGTGCTGGCGCTGCAGAAGCTCGACGTGGACGAGGAACTGGACCGGCTCGACAGCCACATCGCCGAGCTGCGCCGGGCGCTGACGCAGCGCGAAGCGGTCGGCCGCCGCCTGGATTTCCTGCTGCAGGAGTTCAACCGCGAGGCCAACACCTTCGGTTCCAAGTCGGTCGATGCGCGCACCTCGGCGCTGGCGGTGGAACTGAAGGTGTTGATCGACCAGATCCGCGAGCAGGCGCAGAATATCGAGTGACCGGGACCGCCCCGTCCTCCCCGCCACGAATGACGACCACGAACCCCGAGTCCCGGCCCATGCGCGGAACCCTTTTCATCGTCGCGGCGCCTTCCGGGGCCGGCAAGTCCAGCATCGTCAACGCCTGTCTGGCGCGGTTTCCGGAGATCGCGCTGTCGATCTCCTTCACTTCGCGCGGCATGCGCCCGGGCGAACGCCACGCCCAGCACTATCACTTCGTCAGCGAAGCCGAATTCCGGCGCATGATCGAAGCCGGCGATTTCTTCGAATGGGCCAACGTGCACGGCGATCTCAAGGGCACCGCGCGGCAGTCGGTGGAGCCGCAGCTCGCCGCCGGCAAGGACGTGCTGCTGGAGATCGACTGGCAAGGCGCACAACAGGTGCGCAGGCACGTGCCCGACGCGGTCGGCATCTTCATCCTGCCGCCGTCGCGGCAGGCGCTGGAGGACCGCATGCGCAAGCGCGGCCAGGACAGCGAGGAGACCATCGCCCGCCGCCTCGCCAATGCGCGCGAGGAGATGTCGCACTTCGGCGAATTCGACTACGTGATCGTCAACGAGGTGTTCGAGCGCGCGGTCGACGACATGTGCGCGATCTTCACCGCCAGCCGTCTGCGCCGCGACATGCAGGCGCAGCGGCATGCGGCGATGATCGCCGAACTGCTGCGCTGAGCGCGGCGGGAGTCACCTGTCCGCGACCCAGCGGCAGCGCAGGTCCGACATCCGCCGCTCGGGGCGAGCGCGCCGGAACACGAACAGCGTCGATCCCGGGCCGAAGTCGCCCTCGACGCGGATTTCGGCGTGGATCGGCGCGATACCGGGCAGCGCGATGCGATGGAACTGCGTCCGGCCGGCGTCCGCGGCCTCGGCTTCGAGCGTCACCTGCGCCTGCGGCGCCTGCGCGCGCAGCACCGCGGCCGGGTCGTCGCTCGGGAAGAACTTGACCACGATCAGTTCCTCGACGCGCGCGGCGTCGCCATTGAGGGTGAATCCGGACTCGCCCTCGTTGCCGACGCGCAGCCCGTCGTCGGGGTCGGGCAGTTCGACATCGTCGAACCCCAGCAGCAACAGCCGGCCCGAGCGCGAGAGGCGCAGCCCGGGATCGGCCACCTCGGGCGTCTCCACCGGCGCCGGGTCGTGCCAGCGCACGCCGTCGACGCGGTCGTAGGCGTCCCAGGCGGCACCGGCCTCGCCTGCGAACACGCGCAACAATGCGTTCAGGGCGGACATGGGGTCTGATCGACGGCGGCTTGCGGAACGGACGGGCACATCCTGATCGGAACGAACGGGGAATCAAACCTTCAGGGAGATGACCGCACGCATAAAACCGGACGCGCGAGCGCTGCGGATGCGGCAGGGTCGGAACAGGAGGAAAGCGGTCCGGTCCTGCCGCGCGCAGTGCGGCGCCGCGACGGGAGGCGGGGGCCGGTCAGCGCGTCGGCGAGCCGCCGCGGACCGGGCCCGGACGCCGTCACGTCGCGATCGCCGCCCGCTCGCGGTCCGCGCCCATCGAATCCCCGCGTGGAATCGCGGCCAGCATCCGGCCGGCACGACCGCACCGCGCCGCGGGATCGCGGACGGAAGCACGGTCGACATCGGCACGGACACGCCCGGCGCGCGGCGTCCGGCACACAGGGGGGATGCCGGTGGGCGCAGCGCGACCGCCCCGGCCGGAGACCGGGGGCATGGGCTGGGCGGGGTGGGCGAAAACGGCGGGAGCGCGCAGGACGTCGCTCCCGGTGAACATCCATGGACGGCGGCGCGGCTCCGGCGGACGGAGGTCGGCGATACCCGGAGTCGAGCGCTCCGGGCCATGATCGGCAGTGGCCACTGCCTGCAGTCTCGTATCAGCCATGAGCACGCCCTCGATGGATACGAATCGCGGATTGTCGATCGCACCGTGGCGGCGGCGATCCACAGCCGGCCCCCGACGGCGCGCTGCGGCCCCGAGAGGCCGGCAGCGGTCGTTATAGCACGCAGCATCGGCCGCGGCGTTCCGCACGCGGACCCCTAGGCGGCCGCCTGCGCTAAAATTGCGCCTTTCGTGACAGGAATCTCCCCATGCAGTTGTCCAGCGTCCGCGCCATCGTCACCGGCGGCGTTTCCGGCCTCGGCTTCGCCGTCGCCAAACACCTCATCGCCCACGGCGGCCGCGTCGCGCTGTTCGACGTCAACGACGACAAGGGTGCGACCGCGGTCGCCGAACTGGGCGACGGCGCGCGCTACTTCCGCACCGACGTGACCGACGAGGCCGGCGTCGCCGCCAACGTCGCCGCGGCCAGCGACTTCCTCGGCGGGCTCAACGCGGCGATCAACTGCGCCGGCATCCTCGGCGCCGGCCGGGTGCTCGGCAAGGACGGCGCGATGCCGCTGTCGCAGTTCCAGACCACGGTGATGGTCAATCTGGTCGGCAGCTTCAACGTCGCCAAGGCCGCGGCCGCGGTGATGCAGCACAACGAACCGGGCGCCGACGGCGAGCGCGGCGCGATCGTCAACACCGCGTCGGTTGCGGCGTTCGAAGGCCAGATCGGCCAGGCCGCGTACTCGGCCTCGAAGGGCGGCGTGGTCGGCATGACCCTGCCGATGGCGCGCGAACTGGCGCGTTTCGGCATCCGCGTGATGACCGTCGCCCCCGGCATCTTCTGGACCCCGATGGTCGACGGCATGCCCGAGAGCGTGCAGCAGTCGCTGTCGGCCTCGATCCCATTCCCCTCGCGCCTCGGCAAGCCCGAGGAATTCGCCGATCTGGTCGCCTACATCCTCGGCAACACGTATCTCAACGGCGAGACCATCCGTCTCGACGGCGCCACCCGGCTGGCGCCGAAGTGAGCGGAACCCACGACCGCACGAAACGCACGCAGCAGTGGATCCTGCAGCGCTGGCCTGCCATCCGCGCCCAGGGCTTCGCGCGCTTCCTGCTGCTGCGCGGACTGCTCACCTGGGGCGGGGTGATGTTCGCGCTGATCGCGATCATGACCGTGGCGACGCTCGGCCCCGATCACCCGCGGCTGCCGATGCTGCTCGGCCTGGGCGCCGCGCTGTGCGCCGTCGGCGGCCTGTTCTGGGGCGCGATGACCTGGTGGATCAACGAACGCCTGTATCGCGCCACCACCGCCGGCCGCAGCGGCTGAACGCCCCCATTCAAGACACTCCCTCACGGACCCCACGCATGAAGGCTTACGACATCAAGAAAGGCAACGTCGTCGAATACAACGGCGGCGCGTACCAGATCCGCGACATCGAACGCAGCTCGCCGCAGGGCCGCGGCGGCAACGTCAAGTACCGCTTCACCATGTACAGCGTGCCCGGCGGCAACAAGCTGGACATCAGCGTCGGCGCCGAGGACGATCTGAAGGAAGTCGATCTGGCGCGTCGCCAGGCGACCTTCTCGTACAAGGACGGCGACGCGTTCGTGTTCATGGACGACGAAGATTTCACGCCTTACACGCTGGACGCCGATGTCGTCGGCGATGGCGCCGGCTACATCACCGACGGCCTGACCGGCTGCTACGTGCAGATCATCGACGACGCCCCGGTCGGCCTGCAGTTGCCGCAGAGCGTGGTACTGGAAGTGGTCGAAACCCCGCCCGAACTCAAGGGCGGCACCGCGACCAAGCGCCCCAAGCCGGCGAAGCTCAACACCGGCATCGAGATCCAGGTTCCCGAATACATCGCCAACGGCGAGAAGGTGTGGGTCAACACCGTCACCGGCGAATTCGGCGGGCGCGCGGAGTGAGCCTCGCGTAGGGCGGGCCTTGGCCTGAGCTCTCTCCGCGCTTTTCTTGGGTGGTTCAAGAACTCAAGCCGATTCGGCAGTGTTCTGTCATCCCGAGCCATCGGCGAGGGATCTGCTGTTGATGATTCAACGGCAGTGATCGTCGAGGATTTCCTCTCGTCCCTTTGTTTCGCTCGCTGGCGCGAGCGAGTTACTT
>JBIJBH010000128.1:0-8502 GCA_044345315.1 Lysobacteraceae bacterium | reverse complement strand
GCAGCCGAGGCGGAGCCGCCGCTCAAGCCGGCGACGCGCTTCGACCCGGCCCTGCGCGACGACCCGGCCCTGCCGGCGGACGCCGAAGGCTTCCGGATCGACGGCATCGCGCGCCTGCTCCAGCGCTACAGCAATCAGAGCTCGCCCCGCAACGCGATCGCGCGTCTGCAGGATCCTCTCTGGCGCGAGGCCTGGGACGGCGCACTGGCGACGCTCGCGGGCGAACGCGTGCGCTTCGTCGGCAGCGAGCTGGGCGTGTTCGCGCTGCGCGCCCTGCAGCACGGCGCCGCGCACGCACTGTGCGTGGAACGCCATCCGCTCGATGCACGGATCGCCGCCGGCATGGCGCAGAAACATTTTCTCGGCGCATGGCACGCGCGCCACGGCGACGCGATCCGCGACTGGAGCGAGGAACAGCGTCGCGCCTCCTTCGAGGCGTTCGCGGAGGCGGTCGATGTCGCCGTCGCCGGCGAGCCGGGCGCGGAGGACGAAAACACTTCCGTGTGCGACACGGTGGTGTTCCCCGGCATCGATCACACCCTGCTCGGCACCGGCATCGTGCCGCGCACGCGGGCCTGCCGCCGCGCGGACGGTTCGCCTGCGCGCATGCTGCCCTCGCATGCGCGTCTGTACGCGATGGCGATCCAGTGGCGTCATCCCGGCGACCACGACCTGCACGCGATCGACCGCCTGCGCTGGAGCGCGTATCCGCATCCGCTGCCGCCGGATCCGGAACTGTGGGTCGCGATCACCGCGCCGATCGCGGTCGGCGAGATCGCGTTCGCGGCGTTCGCCGAATCGACGCGCGAATACGAGACGCCTGCGCTGCATGACGGTCGGGTCGATGCGATCCTGGTCTGGTTCGAACTCGAACTCGGCGATGTCCGCCTCGGCACCGCTCCCGACAGCGCACTGCGCTGTCTGCGCCCGGCGGTGCACGGCGCCGACGGCATCGACGTGCGCGCAGGCGAGCCGGTACGGCTGCACATCGCGATCCACGACACCCGCCTGCATGCGCGGACCGTGCCGCCGCCGACCCGCACGCACGCGCAGGGACTGCCGTCGTGGTATCTGGCGATGCTCGGCGATGTCTGCCGCAACCGGGCGTACCGCGACGCGCTGCGGGCCACGATCGAACGCGCGCCGTCGCGGCTGGCGCTCGACATCGGCGCCGGCACCGGGCTGCTGTCCATGCTCGCCGCGGAGGCCGGCGCCCGGCAGGTGATCGGATGCGAACGCCTGCCGGCGATCGCCGCCGTCGGGCGCGACACCCTGCGTGCGAACGGCCACGATCGGCACGTCGCGCTGATCGCGAAGGACTGGCGCTCCCTGCAGATTCCGGACGACCTGCCGGAACGCGCGGATCTGGCCGTGTTCGAATTGTTCGACTGCAGTCTCATCGGCGAAGGCATCCTGCACGCGCTCGCCCACGCCAGAGCGCATCTGCTCGGCGCCGACGCGCGCTATGTGCCCGCGGGCGCGCGGCTGCGGGCGATGATCGTCGAATACCGCCTCGATCGGCCGCTCGGGATCGACGCGAATCTGCTCAATCCCTACCTCGCTTCGCCCGAATTCGCGAACGTCGACGCGCGCACGCTCGACTATCGGCCGCTGACCGAAGCCTTCGATCTGTTCGAATTCGATTTCGCCACGGCGGGCCCCGAGCCCGGCGAAGCACATGTCGATCCGATCGCGATCGCCGACGGCATCGCCGGCGCCATGCTGTTCTGGTTCGACCTGCGCCTCGACGGCGACATCGGCCTGTCGAACGCGCCCGGCGGCGATCCGACGCACTGGAAACAGGGCCTGCAATTCCTGCCGGAAGCGCGGGTGGAGGCCGGACTGACGCTGCCGCTGCACGTCCGTCACAACGGCAGCGCGCTGCAGATGCGATGGCGCCAGGACGGGCTGCCGGCGGAGCGTTTTTCGCGCCTGCCGCGCCTGGACCCGCAATGGCTCAAGGCGAGCCAGGACCTGGAACAACAGACCCAGCAGCTGCTGCAGCATTGCGCCCGCAATCCGGACGAGTACCGCAAGGTCGCGGCGATCGCGCAGCGCATGGCGGTGGACCCGGCGCGCTTCGATCTCGACCCGGCGATCGCCGAGCGATTCATGCAGCTGTTCCTCAACGAGGGCGACTGACCGGGGCGTCGACCGAAACGGCGCCGCAGCGCTGACATCCGCTCCGCCCGCGCCCCCGGACACCGCTGTTTCCCGGCCCCGGGCTTTCGGCTACAGTCGTCCTCAGGCCCCGCCGGGAAGATGCCCATGCACCACGCCCGCCAGCACGCCGAGACCAGAACCCGCGAACGCCGCTACCGTCTTGCCCGCGAGGCCGCCCGCCTGATCGCCGAATCCGGCATCCGCGACTTCCATCAGGCCAAACTCAAGGCCGCCGCCCGCCTCGGCATCCACGACGACGCCTCGCTGCCGCGCAACCGCGAGATCGAGGAAGCCCTGCGCGAATACCAGCGCCTGTTCCAGGGCGAATTCCAGGGCGACGCCCGCGCCGCCGAGTTGCACCGCCGACGCGAAGCCGCGCTGCGCGCGATGGAGTTCTTCGCCGGTTTCGACCCGCGTCTGGTCGGCCCGGTGCTCGACGGCACCGCCGACGCCAATACGCCCGTGCACCTGCAGCTCTACGTCGACGACCCCGACGCCGTTCCCCGCTTCCTCGAAGAACACCGCATTCCCGCCGAAACCCGCAGCCGCCGCCTGCGGCTCGATCGCGAACGCAGCCTCGACTGCCCGGTCTGGCTGTTCGCCGCGGAGGAGTTGAGCTTCGACCTCACCGTACTCCCGCGCGACGCCCTGCGTCAGGCGCCGCTGTCGAACATCGACGAGAAACCGATGCGCCGCGCCTCGGCGGGCCAGCTGCGGCAACTGCTGGTGGAGCAGGAAGTGGCCGGTTTCGAAAGCGACTGAGCGCCTGTTCAGGATCTCCGCAGGCATCGCGTGCGCTGCGGCAGACGGCACGACTTGCGTCCGGTCACTTCGCCGGCGCGTCCAGCCGGTACACGCGTTCCACGAACGCATCCAGCGTGGCGCGGATCGCGGCGGTGTCCGCGACTTCGTTCTCCGGCAGCGAGCGGAACGCGTAGAGGAAGACCAGACGCTTCGAGACCACGGTGGTCGCCGCCGCCGCCACGACCTTCCGCTTGCGGACCTCGGCGCCGACCTGCAGTTCCACCGGCAACACCATCCAGAAACGCACCGACCGCGGATCGTCGCCGTAGACCACCGGTTTCGTCTGCGCATCGCCCATGCGCACGCGCGCGTCCTGTCCGCTGTTCGTCTCCAGCTCCTCGCGGATATGCGCCGAGGCCTCCTCCATCAGACGCTCGGTCTGCAGCCCACCCATTTCGCGCAGCAGGGTCGGCCGGATCTGCGCCCAGTCGGCAGCGGACACCGGCGTCTCGCGCAGCGCGCGCAGCACCTGGACCTGGTAATACACCTCGCCCGGCGGCAGGCCGATCATCGCGCGGCCGTAGTCCGGCTCCGCGAGCAGCGCCTCCACAAGCGCATTGTTCGGCGGGATCATCCTGCCGAACGCCTCCAGCATCTCGGGCGAACGCTTGCCCAGCCGGACGTAACCCTCGGGCATCTCCACGCGCACGGCCGCACCGCCGACATCGATCTCCTCCACCGACTGCGCACGCGGCGCGACGGGCAGCAGCAGGGCCAGCATCAACACGATCGCACGCAGCATGACGGGTCTCCGGTCGGGTCCGGGGATGGTGCACGCGCGGACGGCGGGGTTCAATCCCCGGTCGTGGACTCTGCGCAGGAGGCCTTCCACCACGTGTTCCCGGCTTTGACATCCGGACAGGCGACTCCGATCCTGGCTCGCTCCTGTTTTCCCTCCCTTTCGAACGGCCTCCGGCTCGCGGCTACAACGCCTCCTCCACAGGAGGCAAACAGGACGCATGTCGCCTCTGCAGATCCGGCAACTGCGGCGAACGGACCATCCTCGACATCCGCAGCAGATTGGTCGCCATCAGCAGCATGCCGTTGGCATTCACCACCACGCCCGCGACCTCATGCTCCCGGAAACCGCTCAATCCCTGCACGAGCGGGCGGATGCCGCCGTGCACATACGAATGCATGGCGCGCCAGGTGCGTTCCTTCAACGCCACCAGTCGCCTGTGGATCTCGGCGGGATGATGCTTCGCGATATCGTCGAGCATCTTCCGGACCGGAGGCCCCATCTCCGTTTCCGCATCCGATGTCACGGCCTCGGGATTCGGAGAGAGAAACTTAGCGATCCACGCATCGTCGGCCCCGGCCATGCACCACATCGCGCGCAGCAGCGCTTCGAACGCGGGGCGCACCAGCGTGGTCGCGGACACATCGATCTCCGCATCCGCGAGCAATGCCTGCGCCACGGCGTGCTGACGGACGATCTCGCAGTATCCGGCGACGAGCAGGGACCGCCGAGAATCCGGGGCGGGCAGATCGTCCCACAGCGCGAACAACTCGACGTGGAACAGCGTGGTCTGCTCGAGGATGGGCCGCAGCGATCGGGGGGGCATGTCGCGTGGCTGCGCTTCCGTGTTCACGCACGATCCTTTCATCTGTGGGTCAGGGGGCGGGTTCCCGATCTCTCGGTGCTCGGTCGCGCCGGCTACGGCATCGACGCCCGCGCCGCCAACAGTCTCCCACTGAATTCCGCGAACAGATTACGGATGCTCGTCGCCGGAGACAGCGATTCATGCCGATCGCTGCCGGCGACGCTCAGCGCCATCGCCGCGGCGGAATACAACTGCCGCTCGACCAGTCGCTCGCACAGGATCTGATAGCGCTGCGCATACGACGCGCCCCTGAACTCGTCGAACACTGGGTAATGCGGCTCTTCGCAGCGCACCGGCATCTGCGATTCTTCGCAGTCCTCCAGCAGCATCAGCCAGGCGAGAAACGGAGGGCGCGGGTCGTTCAGGAGGCCCGGATTGAGCAACGGCGGAACCTCTTCCGAAACCCGCATGCGATTCATGCGCGGCCCATCGCCATAGGCGCCGTGATGATGCGCCACCCACAGGTCGGCGGCCGAACCGATCACTTCTTCGCTGCGATTGTTGAAGTTGTTGCCGAACGATCCGACCTGCGATTTGAACTCGAACACGGCGATCAACCGTCGTTCGTGAATCACCAGGACATCCCAGTTCTTGGTGGCGCGGAAGAAGCCGGGAAGCACGACTTGGGATCTGCGGGTGTGCACCGCTTCGGGCGGGAAGCCCGCGTGTTCGACCACCCGCCTGACCAGATCGACGAATCCGTCCATGTTCTTGCCGCCCAGCACAGCATCGCGCGATCCGCCCTGCGTACTGCCAGGCCGCGCCTCTCCGCGCGACGCCCAGAAGCGGCGCACCGCCAGCGCCACGCGCGCGTCGAAATCTTCAGGCAGCAACTGCGGCGTCGTCATCTCCGGACTCCTTCCGTTTCCGCACGGTCACCTGGGCATCGCGCGCGACCGTCCGGGCCAGAGCGCATTCCTCCGCGCTCAGGCCGTACAACTCGAATACGGGCGCATCGACGGCCGCGGTGTCGGTGGCCGTCGCGGCGGCGATCAGCCGGGCCCGCAGCGCCGCGGGCACCTGCCGCCAATGCGGCAGGCGGATACGGCGCAGGTATTGCGCCTGGAACCGCAGGAAGCCGCCGGCCATGCGCGTGCAATAGGTCGCCACGAACATCACCGCCACCGAAGAACGCAGCACCGCCTGCAGTGCGCGCAGGTCCCAGTCGTCGGCGACGACGTAGTAGAGATTGTGGTGCGGGTAGCAGCGCCCGTCGTCGTACACCACCGTCGCTTCGCCCTTGATGTCGGGGATCAGCAGTTTCGGCTGCGCGACCAGTTCGGGATAGATGCGGTCGATGGTGCGATACCAGCCTGCCGGATTCCTGCCGGCGACGTGGCGGCCAGCGACCGCGTCGCGATGTTCCTGCAGATACCGCGCGAACGCCGGATAGTCTTCCAGCGCGGCCAGCCGGCCGTCGGGCTCGAACGGATTGAGCACGCCCTTGCCGCGCCAGCGCAATTCGCCCTCGACCAGATCGCGCGCCATCGCCAGCGGCAGCTTGCGTTCGGGCTCGACCGGCAGTGTCGCGTAGTCGGCGATGAACACCCGGTCGCAGCCGGTCGCGACACCGATGCCGACGCGACACCCGGCCTGCTCCAGCGTCGGCCATTCGGCCTCGAGTCGGCGCAGCAGTTTCAGCCGCGGCACATCGTCCAGCAGCCACGGCGCATCGCGCTCGTCCTGCAGTGCGATCTCATCCACGAGCACGCCGTCCGGCGCCGGCGCCATCAGGGCGCGCACCAGCGCAGGCAACTCCTCGCAACGACGGATCGCGCCGGTGCCGACGCGCGTGGGCGGAGTCTGCTCGCCCGGCCGGGGGCGGCGGACGATGGTGATCGACGGATAGGCGAACACCTCGGCGTGGAAGGCGTCGACGCCTTCCATGTCGACGTAATGCAGCAACTGGAAATCGCCGGCGATCATCGCCCGCAGCGGGCCACCGTATTTGTTCTTGACCCAGCGGTTGGCGCAGATGAATCCGAGCCGACCTTCCGGCGCCAGCAGGTCCAGGCCGCGCTCGTAGAACGGCACGTAGAGATCGGCGCGGTCGTACAGCGTGCGATAGCGACGGCGATACTCGTCGAGCAGCGGTTCGAGAATCCGCTCCTGGCGCACGTAGGGCGGATTGCCGATCACGACATCGAAACCGTGCGTCAGCGGGCACAACAGGAAGTCGTCGCAGATCAGCCAGTCGGCGGCCAGCGCGTGCGCGTCCGCTGCGGAGAGCCCGGCCCGGATCAGACGCTCTTCGACCTGCCGCATCGTGCGCTCGAAACTGTCGCGGTGCAGTTCCACCGCCCGGATCGCGCCCGCCAGCGCGCGTCGCGCCTCACCGACGCGCCCGCCCTCACGCGCATGCGCGTCGAGCAGGCGATCGATCGCCGGCAGCAGGAAATCGCCCTCGCCAAAGGACGGCTCCAGCAGGCGCATGCGGTGCAGCGGCCTGTCGGCGACGTACCCGACCAGATCCAGGATCGCCTGCACCACCTCGCGCCGCGTGAACACCGCCCCACGCTGGACCTCATCCATCGCCGCCAGCGCATCGAGCGCCGCCGTCACCTCCGGCGCGCGGAACTCGGAACCCAGGCTGTCGAACAGAAGATCCACGATTGGGCAGTCTCGAAGCAGGAAAGAGCACAATACGGCACAAACACAACAGCTTCGCACCCTACCATCGAAGCCGGCACCTCACATCGTCCCGTAGGGCGCACAAGCCGAAGGCGTCATGCGACATCTCGCGTCGCAGATCACGGACACTTCAGACACAGTTGCGTGACGCTTCGCTTATGCGCCTCAAGGCCTTCACGCATCACCGCTCCGACCACGGCGGGTCAAGACCCGCCTTACGCCGCCGTAGGGCGGGTCTTGACCCGCCTTACGGGTTGGCGATCACAATAGTCCGATCTGATTAGGATCAAATTTTTCCATTTGTTCTCGCTTTTTACGCTTACTCGGCATACCTGCAGCTACCTGCCTAGCACGCCGAAAACCTTCCGCGAATGTAGACAGCATGTCGCGCTTTCGATCTTTTGAAATCTTCCCAATGCCCTCCTCTGAGAAAACCTTCAGAGAACGAACACCCGACTTATCCCCCAGATCGGACCCGGCACTCATATCTACAACTTCAAATCTCGCATGAGAAAGATCCGGATCCTCATCAAGAATTTCGCGCACTATCGAAGAGAACAGCGAAAGCCTTTCTCCGCGCAATGCATGTTTCTTCCAGAAGATAAAGTACGGAAGACACAAACCCTTATCGTCCGCATAGATCAACGGCGGAGAAAATGGAACCAAAAGATCTCTAGCGACAGGATAAAATCGAGGCGCCACCTCGATTGCATACGCAATCTTCTTTTCACAGAAGTAATCTGCAATTAGTGGCACCAGCTCTGCGTACTTTTCCCTGACGTCCGCCCGCAGAGCGCATTTCGAAATGGCAGAAAGAAGCTCTTTTTCAGAACAAGCTGCGCCAAGCAATCCGCGCATTGTCTTGTATAGTGGTTGATACGAAAAATTCGGCGCGCCGTTGAGCAGCGCCAACTGAGCTTTCATCACTTTTTCTGGCGTTTCTCGATACAGAAGAGAAAGATGCGCAGGACTAGGGACTTTCAGGCTAGGCATTGTTGGAGACCCTTAGGAAAGGCGGTTTTCGATGCCCGTAGAAGGCCAAGATTTCTTCATCTTGGATCTTCATACCGGGGTTAATTTCCCCTTCGTGATTCCACACTGCCTCCCAAGGTCCTCCTTCAGTGTGACTTAACGCTACAAGCGTCCCTGGCCTGATCTTGCTGTAGAACTCAATTACGGATTCGACAAGATCTTTTTCTGCGCCGAAAAGATTACATTCCGCAATTTCATATTCCCCTGTCTGTAAATTGAGAGATTTCGACCTCTTTATGATCGGACTTGCTTCGAATTCTTTGAAGTC
>JBIJBH010000010.1:0-20188 GCA_044345315.1 Lysobacteraceae bacterium | reverse complement strand
CGGATCGCGCGATCCGGGCGTCGGGTCGTGATCATGCGGTCAGAGTCTGGGATCAAAGCGTGCGATGAGTGCGTGTGCGATCGGAGCGCGCGATCATATCGTGCGGTCGCCGGCGGCCTGACCGGCACGCTCCTTCTTCATCGCTTCGAGCTTGGCGCGGGCAGTGGCCTTGGCGCTGCCGGCCTGCAGCACCTTCAGACGGGTGTCGAGGTCGGACTCGCGCAGTTCGTCGCCGAGCTTGGCCTGGGCGATGGTGTTCTTGATCCCGGTGCGCACGTTCTCCAGCGCGCGCAGCTCGGCATCCACCGACAGCCCTTCGAGCTGCTCGTTGATCCGGGTGCGGGCCTGCGCGCTCTGCATTTTCGCGAGCATGCGGTCCTTCTCCGCCCTGAGTTTGCCGATCTCGCCCTTGACCTCGGTCAGCGCGTTCTTGGCGGTCTCGACGTCCTTCTCGGCGGCCTGCATCTCGGCCTGCAGCGAAGCGATCTCGGCATCGACCGCATCCTTGCGTTCGATCAGCTCGACCGCGAGGTCGTCCTGATTGGTCGCCATCGCCTGTTCGAGCATCGCGGCGAGCTGCGTCTGCTGCGCCTGCGCCTTCTGCAGGCGGTCGGCGGCGTCCTCCCGCAGGCGGATCAGGCCGGCGGTGGCGTTCTTGAGCTTGTTGTACTTCTCGATCATCGTGTTGATCGCGTTTTCGTACGCGATCTCCGGGTGCTGCTGCTCCAGCCCGGTCACGAACAGGGAGAGGAAGCCGCGCACGAGATTGGCCAGTCGGCTGAAGATGTTCATGGGTCGCTCCTGGGGGCGGTGTGAAGTCCGGGGAAGGTGTGGAAGGGGAAGTGGGCGTCAACGGCTCTCGCGTGCGGCCTGGCGCGCGGCGAGCGCCTGCGCGCCTTCGGCGCCGGTCTTGAAATACGCGCTGTCCAGATCGTTCTGCGACAGCTCCAGCTCGATGTCCTCCTCCAGCTGCAGCCGCGACAGCGACTCGCCGAGGCGGGATCCGAGGCTGCTGGAATACGGGCTGGCGACGACCAGCTGATAGATCTCCTCGACCTGGTCGGGCAGCGAGACCAGCGCGGCCTCGATCGAGATGCGGCGCGCGGCGAGCTTGTCGTGACGGCTCTTGATCGCGCGATAGTCGTCGTGGGCCATCTTGAGATGGCGATGCCGCGGATCGTTCGCGTCCACCGATTCCAGCGCGCGTTCGGCTTCGCGCAGGCGGCGATCGAGCGTGGCCTCCTCGCCGCTGCGCAGGCGCTCGCGGATGGTCTCCTGCGCCAGCCACAGCGCGAGGTAGTCCACCGAGGCCTTGTCGACGCGCTCGGCGTCGTCCCAGGACAGCTGGCTGGCGGCCTGTCCGGCGATGCCGTAGAGCACGCTGGCGCGTTCGACGATCGCCAGATACTTCTGCCACATCGCCATGCCGAGCACGCGCTCCATGCCGCCGTACACGCCGAACAGCTCGTGCTGCAGCTGCGCGCGGCGCTGGTCGATCGCGGCGCGCCGGGTCTGCCGGTCGATCCGGCTACGGAATTTCGGCAGATCGGGGATGACCAGCGCGAGCAGGGTCTGCACCGCGCCGAGCACGACCAGCGCGCCGATCGCGCCGGCGGCGCCGGCGGGCACCGAAGCGATCGCGGCCGCCAGACCGCCGCCGAGCAGGGTCGTCACATTGGCCTGGCTGGTGAGCCAGGCACGCAGGTAACTGACGGGTTTGGGCTGCTGCTGATTCATCGTCGCGCGGGCCGGCGGCAGAGCCTGTTCATGATCTCTCCATGCCTCGTCAGACCGTCACGCGCATGTTGCCGCGGCCGGAGGTCTGGTGCAGACGGCTGAGGATGCGCTGCTCCAGCGCCATCGCCTCGGGCATGCGCAGCCAGCCGCTGTCGCGCGGCTTGGGCGCGGCGATCTCGAAGTCGTCGGCGATCCGCGCCGGCTGGGTCGACAGCACCACCACGCGGTCGCCCAGCAGCAGGGCTTCGGTCACGTCGTGGGTGACGAACACGATCAGGCAGGGGTATTCGGCGAACAACCGCACCAGCAGTTTCTGCATCTCCTCGCGGGTCTGCGCGTCGAGCGCGCCGAAGGGTTCGTCCATCAGCAGGATGCGCGGCTTGAGCACCAGCGCGCGGGCCAGCGCGATGCGCTGGTTCTGGCCGCCGGACAGCTGGCTCGGGCGCAGTTTGGCCTTGTCGGCCAGACCGACCGCTTCCAGCATGTGCATCACGATCTCGCGCTGCTGCTGCGGCGACACCCGGTCGCGCCAGAGTTTCAGCCGGAACGGGAACGCGACGTTGTCGTAGACGGTGAGGTCGGGCCGGTTGGCGTAGCGCTGGAACACCATGACCGCGTCGTCGTGGGCGTCGTGGCAGGGTTCGCCGTCGATGCTGATCGTGCCGCTGGTCGGCATGTTGGTGTTCTGCGGGCGCACCCCGCCCATCATGTACAGCAGGGTGCTCTTGCCGCAGCCGGAGGGCCCGAGCAGCATGTTGATGCTCGGGCCCTGGAAACGCAGGGTCAGTTCGTCGACCACGCGGTTCACGCCGCCTTCGGGGCGCGGGTATTCCTGCACGATGCGATCGAGGGCGATGACCGCCGCGGGTTTCTGGGGTGCGGCGTCGCTCATGCCTGGGTCTCCCACGGATACAGTCGGCGCTTGGCCACGCGCATCAGCTGATAGGTCAGCAGCGCCAGCGCCATGATCACGATGATCCCGGCGAACACCTGATCCATCGCGCTGAAGCGGCGCGCGTTCTGGATCAACTGGCCGAGGCCGACGTCGGCGTTGACGTATTCGGCGACGGTGATGTAGGTCCACATCACCGAGACGCTGACGATGATCGCGTCGGCGATGCGCGGCATCGCGATCGGCACCACCGCATGACGGATGCACTCCCACGGGGTCGCGCCGAGATCGCGGGCGCCGGTCCAGTAGCTCTGCGGCACCGCCTGCACGGCGTCGCGCACCATCGGCACCAGATAGACCACCGCGCCGATGAACAGGAACGCGATCTTCATGACCTCGCCGATGCCCAGCCACATCACCAGGATCGGCAGCAGCGCGACCACCGGCGCCGAGCGGAACGGATCAATCAGCGGGGAGAGCGCGGCGTTTAATCTCGGCGCCGCACCCATCAGGATGCCCAGCGGGACGCCGATGGCGACCACCAGCAGCCCGGCCGCGGCGACGCGACCGGTCGACCACAGGGTCGCGTCGAACAACAGGCTGCGGCCGTCGTGCCAGGCGAGATAGGCCATCGCCTTGGCCACCGAAATCGGCGACGGCAGCTTGTTCGGGCTGATCCAGCCGCTGGCGCTCAGGCCCCACCAGACCAGCAGCAGGATCACCACCCCGCCGATGCCGAGCTGCCGGCGCAGGCGCGCGGGCAGCACGGCATACGGGTTCCACGGATTGGCCATCGTCAGCGCGCTCCGAACACGGCGATGCGGGTCGAGCGGTTGGCCTCGCGGCAGGCGTCGAGGCTCAGGCCTTCGGCTTCCGGCGCGCCTTCGTTGCACAGCGGCCGCGACGAGCCGTTGCCGACGATCTTGAAGCGTTCGCGCGGGAACTCCCACTGCTTCACCAGATAATCGACCACGGCCTCGGCGCGGGCCAGCGACAGCCGGTTGTTGATCGTGACGTTGCCGGTGCTGTCGGTGTTGCCGCTGATCTCGAAGTAGGCGGTGCCGTTGTTCTCGATGAACGGCACCATCTCGGTGTCGATGGTGCGCTCGGCGCGCTTGGTCAGGGCCGACTGGCCGCTGGCGAAGCTGACCGTGACCGGCTTGGTCACTTCGGCCGGGGCCGCCTGCACCGCTTCCTCGCGCGCGGCTTCGGTGAAGACTTCGGTCTTCTTCGCCTCGGCCTGGGCCGCGGTGCTGGCCTGGTAGAGGTTGCGAATGAAGCTCGTGTCGAAGCTGTCGTCGGGATTGATCACCGGCGACTTCGGATTGGCCAGCGCGCCGGCGGCGCGGTAGATCTGATCGAAGCGCTGATACACGCGGTTGTAGTGGTTGGTGCCGCCGGCGAGGCCGAGGATGCGCGCGTTGTCGGCGACGCCGGTCCACAGCAGGTTGTCGAACAGCCCCTTCACGAACGGCTTGCCCTCGTCCTTGGCGAGCAGGGCGAAGAATTCCTTGGTCTCGACCAGGGCATCGACCGCGGTATCCGGATCGGCCTTGGCCGCGTCCACGCCCCGCATCCAGCCGTTGACCAGCTTCTGCACCGCGGCGCGGCCCTGGGTGTCGTCGAGCACGCGCTGGTCGCAGACGATCACGTCGAAGATCAGGTTCGAGGCGGTGCGGGTGGAATAGACCACGTGGCCCTTGGTCGAACGCAGCGCCAGCGAGAGGTCGGGATCCCACAGCACCGCAGCGTCGACGGCGCCGGACTCCAGCGCGGCGCGCACGCCGCCGAGACCGTCCTCGGCGTTGATGAACACGTAGTCGATGCTCTGCTTCTTGCGCGCCGAGAGCGAGGAGTTCTCGACCGCGTCGATGGTCATGCCGTGCGAGGGCGTGAACTGCAGCATCGCGACCTTGCGCCCGGCGAGATCCTCGACGGTGCGGATCGATTTGTCCCTGGCGATGATCGCGTCGGCGCCGCGGGTGTTGTCGACGATCATCACCGCCTTGGCGTCGTGGCCGCTGTTGCGCAGGTTGGGCTGTTCCTGGGCCCAGAAGTCGGAAGTGCGCCAGATGCACTGCGCGGTGCCGGCCTCGAACACGGTGGAGATGGTCGGGATATCGTCCTGGATCACGAACTCGACGTTCAGACCTTCCTTGTCGAAGATCGAACCGGACCGGGTCTTGAGGCTGTTGCCGTTGGCGACCAGCGCCGGCGCGTAGCCGTGGAAGCTGACGATGCTCACCTTCAGCGGATTGCCAGCCGAGCCGAGCGGGCCGTCGCCCTTGCCGGCGTAGGCCGCGGCGGAGCTGGTCTTGCCGTCGGCCTGCTGGGTCGCGGCCTGTGCGGGCTCGTCGCCGCCTTCGGCCTTGCGGTTCTTGTACAGGTGCCACAGCACCGAGCCGGAACCGACGATGACGATCGCGCCGATCAGGATCTTCGCGAACGGGGTGAGCTTGACGGCCATGAGGAACTCCTTACGGCAGGGGAAGACGGAATGGGGAAAGCGCGCGCGGAGCGCGGCGCGCAACAGGGGAAGAACGGAAATAGGCGGGCCGCAGGGTCATGCGCCCTGGGCCCGGAACTGGGCGGTGAGTTCGTCGAGATTGAGGATGTGCGCGTCGATCCGCTGGGTCTCGCGCAGCAGCGCGGCCTTGTTGGCCTCGGATTCGGAATGCAGCTTGGCGACGTCGGCGGCGGTGGTGCCGATCGCGTCCTGGATCTGCGCTTCGAGCGCGGCGATCTGCTGGCGCAGCTCGGCGACCCGGCTGTCGCGGCTGCTCTCCAGCGCGGCGATGCGCTCGCGGTTGGCGTGCACGATCGCGTCCGCGGTGCCCTGCAGCTGGCGCTGGTGGCCGCGCAGGGCGGCGACCTTGGCGTCGGCGTCGGCCAGCACCTGCTCCATCGACCAGGTCTCGTCGGCGACGTCCATGGCCATGATCGCGGCGCGGCGGGTGGCCGGGTCCAGCGTGCGCAGGCCTTCGACCAGCTTGAGCAGGCGTTCGATCGGGAAACCCGCTTCGCTCAGGCCCTGACGAGCGTAGATGTCGGCGAAGGTCAGACCTTCCTCGACCCCGGCCGGCGGCTCGGGCGCGGCCGCTGCGGCCGACGGCATCGGCGGCGGTGCCGACGATGCGGGCGACGGCGCCGAGGATTCGGCCCGGGCGGCGCGTCGGATGATCGCGTCGATGTCGGCATCGCCGCTGCCCGCATCCGCGGGCGGCGGGGCGACCGGCTCGATCAGGCGAGCAGCCTCCAGAATCTTCTTCAGTGTGGCCATACGCTCCCCGGGGTGGATGGACCCCATCAGGATACGGGATGCGCGGGGGGAGTCCATCGCGCCGGCGACGGAACCCGCGCTCAGTCCCGGACGCCCTTGTCGACCAGCAGGAATTCGGCTTTGCCCAGCGCCAGTCGCGCGACCTGCGCGTCCTCGTCCACCAGCACCCCCGGGAACCGCTGCAGGACACTGCCGACCATGACCGGCGCGGGCGCGAGCCGGTTCCGCTCGACCTTCTCCGGCAGCGGCGACCGCGCCGCCCGGATGATCCGCTCGTAGCCGGTCCGCAGCGCCGCGAGCAGCCGCTCGCCGTCGTTCGCGGTCCAATAGGCGATCGGGTCGACGCCATCGGGCACCGGCGCGCCGACGTAGTGATACGCGGTCAGCGGACCGAGATCGCGGACCGACAGCTTTTCGCCGCGGATCTTGCGGAAGCGCTGGACCCGCAGCGTGATCAGGATCTGGCGGTCGTCCCAGCTCATCAGCATCGCGCCCGGGTCGACCATCAACGAGGAGAAGATCGGCCTCTGGATGACCATCGCGTGGCCGCTGTCGCGATCGCGGAACAGCTGCCCGACCTGGGCCCTGCCCGCCTCGCGCGCGAAGATCACGCGCCGAGGACGCTCGCCGGGAAGGCCCTCGCCGGCGCGTTCGACGGCCTCGCGGATCACGGTCTGCATGCGCTCGGGCGTGACGATCCCGATCAGCGCGGCGAGAGGCTCGGCGCGTGCCATCTCGACCTTGCCAAGGGCGACCGGATCGAGCAGCAGCACGTCGTGGCCGAAGTTCAGGCGCGGCGCGTCGAATTGCAGCTGCGGGGCATCGGGTCGGGAGTCGACCCAGAACGGCCGTTCGCCATCGTCCAGCAGCCGCTGGTAGCTCTGGCGCAGGATCGCAGGCCGCAGCGTGGTGAACGCGTTGTCGACGATGACCACTTCCCCCTCCGGCGGCGTCGCCGGCGCGGCGGCGGCGGCCAGCGGCCACATCAGGCACACCCCCATGAGCATTCCCCGGGACCGCAAAAGCGATCGCGCGAGCACACCGGACCCATCCCCGAAACGCATGTCCTTCCTCCTCGTGCGGGATCAGACCCCGCGGTTCCTGCCCCGCCATGGGGCGTACCAGGCGCGGATGCGGACCATGTCCGCCTCCATGTCGTCGCCGAGGTGGAACGCCTCGCCGATGCCGATGATCTTCTCGGGGTAATGGAAATACGCAGGCACCACCGGCACCCCGGCGGCCTTGGCGATCTTCCAGAAACCCGGTTTCCAGCGCTCCACCCGCTTGCGCGTGCCTTCGGGCGCGATCCCCAGCCAGAACCGCTCCTCGCTGTCGAAGCGATCGAGCATCTGATCGACCAGGCCGCGGGCATCGCCGCGGTTGACCTCGATCACCCCCAGCCGGCGCAGCAGCACCCCCAACGGCCACCAGAACAACTGCTGCTTGGCGAAGATGCGGACGTCCAGGCCCAGCGCGACCTTCGCGGCGAGGCCCCAGAGCCCGTCCCAGTTGGAGGAATGCGGGGCGCCGATCAGCACCGCCTTCGGCAGATCGGGAATGCTGCCGACCATGCGCCAGCCGCCGAGACGCAGGATCGTGCGCCCGAGCCAGCGCGGAAACCGCCGCGGTCGGGTCTTCGGCACGCCGGGCGGCAGCGGCAGCACTGGATGGTGAGTCTGATCGGGGGGCGCAGGCGAGGCCATCAGTCCCAGTCCCTGCGTCCGCGCTCGCGCTTGACGCCGCTGCGCTGGCGCTTCTCGTCCAGGCGTCGCTGCTTGGCGGCGCGCGAAGGTTTGGTGGCGATCCGCGGGGTCGGCGCCTTCAGCCCGGTGGCGACGAACGCGGCCAGACGGGCGCGGGCGTCCTCGCGGTTGCGCTCCTGGGTGCGGTAGCGCTGGGCGTTGATGACCAGCACGCCTTCGGCGGTCATCCGCCGGTCGCGGCGCGCCAGCAGGCGTTCGCGCACCGGTTCGGGCAGCACGGCGGAGCCGGCCACGTCGAAGCGCAGTTCGACCGCGGTCGCGACCTTGTTCACATTTTGTCCGCCCGGCCCCGAGGCGCGGACGAAGCGCTCCACCAGTTCCGATTCCGGGATCTCGATCTCGATATCCACCCTGCCCTCCGCGGCCGATTGTAGGGGAAGGCGCGGGCGCTGGGCGGACCCGCGCGCAGCGATTGACCGGCCGCGGTACGCTGCCGGAAGATGCGGGTCCGCATTGATCCAGACGCTCCAGGGAGGACTGTCCATGTCCCGCTTCGCGCTCCTGCCGGCCGCACTCGCCCTCGCGCTCGCGGTCATTCCCGCCTCTCCGGCGCTGGCCCAGGATCCGGCCGCCGTCGGCGGCAGCGACTACGACCCCGCCTTCGTCGGCGGCGCCCGGTCGCAGCCGCGCCCGGCGCCGGCGCCGGCCATGGACGCGAACCTGCCGGTACCCGACCGCATGCGCGGCTTCGGCGGCGAAATGGGCGGCGGCCCGGTGCCGCCGGAACGCGCGGCGCACGAAGTCGAAGCCCTGCTGCAGCTGCTCCGCAACGAAATGGCCACCGGCGGCGGCAGCTGGAACGACGACCGCGGCACCGCGATGCGCTATCGCGCCGAAGCCGAGAACCTCGTCCGCCGCCACTGGGACCGGCTCGGCCCGCTGACCCGCAATCTGTACACCTCGCAGTACGGCACCACCAACCCCAACGACGCCAGCCAGCGCTACCGTTCGCCCTACGGCGACGAGGGCCAGATCGAGAACCAGGTGCTGGGCGGCGTGCGCGACGCCAGCCAGGCGATGCAGAACCTCGAAGACCTGCTGCTGCCGATGCTGCAGGACCTCAAGCGCGGCTTCGACGCCGAACTCCGCAACCGCGCGAATTCGCGGTGATGCGTAGGGCGGGTCTTGACCCGCCTTCATGGCCCGTCCGATCGCGTCGAATGCCGACCGGAACCGTGTCGTTGATCGGCAGCCTCAGCCTGCATGTCGCAATGGCGGGTCGAGACCCGCCCTACGACCACGCGCCGAACAACGCCAGCGCCTTCGCGAACTCGCCTTCCGGCGGCGCGACCACCTCGACGGTTTCGCCGCTCTGCGGATGCGGAAACCGCAGCCGTTCCGCGTGCAGCAGCATGCGGTGGATGCCGAGCATGCGGAACGCGCGGTTGTGGCGGCCGTCGCCGTGGCTGGTGTCGCCGATGAGGTGATGCGACAGATGCTTGAGATGGCGGCGGATCTGGCGGAAGCGGCCGGTCTGCGGCCACGCCCGCAGCAACGCATAGCGCGAGGTCGGGAAGCCGGCCGAGGGCAGATCCAGTTCGCAGGTCGCCAGCCGCTCGAACCGGGTGATCGCCGGTTTCTTCTGCGGCTTGCCCGGGCCGCCGTCGAGCGGGTGATCGACCGTGAACGCCGCTTCCGCGGGCCAGCCGCGGCAGACCGCGAGATAGGCCTTGTCGACCGCATGCGACATCAGCGTGCGGCCCAGCGCCGAGGCGGTGTCGCGGTCGAAGGCCAGCAGCAGGCAGCCGCTGGTGGCGCGGTCCAGGCGATGCACGAGGAAGATCGGACGCCCGAACTGTTCGCGCAGCCGATCGGCGGCGAAATCGGTCTCGCCGCGGGCGAGCGCGCTGTCGTGGACCATCAGCCCGGCCGGTTTGTCGACCACGGCGAGGCGTTCGTCGCGGTAGAGCACCGGGAGCGTGCCGACCGGCGCTGCGTTGACCGGCGTCGATGCGATATCGATCTGCGGCTCCGGGAACTCGGGGCAGGACTTCCGGGTCATCGTGGTGGCGTCGCCGTCTGTGACAATCGACGCGCATTGTCGCCCAATCGCCATCGCGACCGCCGTCGCGGCCGTTGCCGGCCTCGCCCTCGCCGTCCGCACCATCGCCACCACAGGGAGTTCCGATGTTCTCGATCCGCACCGCCGCCGCACCGCTCGCGCTCGCCTGCGCGCTGGCGCTCGTCGCCCCTTCCTTCCCGCTGGCGGCCGCCGACGGCGTCGCTCCGCCCAGGGGCGTGAACGCGGGCCCCTGCGTCGAGGGCATCTGCGAATACACCCTGGGCAACGGCCTGCGCGTGCTGCTGTTCCCCGACGCCACCCGGCCGACGGTCACGGTCAACATCGCCTACGGCGTGGGCTCGGTGCACGAGAACTACGGCGAGACCGGCATGGCCCATCTGCTCGAACACATGCTGTTCAAGGGCACGCCGAAACATCGCGACATCCCCGGCGAGATGAAGAAACGCGGGATCGAGAAGAACGCCACCACCTCGCTGGACCGCACCAACTACTTCGGCTCGTTCCCAGCCGACGACGCCACCCTCGACTGGCTGCTGGCGCTGGAAGCGGACCGCATGGTCAATTCCTTCGTCGCCAAGGCCGACCTCGACAGCGAGATGACCGTGGTCCGCAACGAGATGGAGCGCAACGAGAACAATCCGGGCGGCGTGATGTTCCAGCGCCTGCGCTCCACCGCCTATCTGTGGCACAACTACGGCAACAGCACGATCGGCGCGCGCTCGGACGTGGAGAACGTGCCGATCGAACGCCTGCAGGCCTTCTACCGCACCTGGTACCGGCCGGACAACGCGACCCTGATCGTCGCCGGCCGGATCGATCCCGCGGCCACGCTGGCGAAAGTGCAGCGCCATTTCGGCCCGCTGAAGCGTCCGCAGCAGCCGTTGCCGAAGATCTATACGGTCGAACCGGCCCAGGACGGCGAACGCGAGGTGGTGGTGCGGCGCACCGGCGACACGCCGATGCTGGGCGTCGGCTACCGCACGCCGGGCACCACCCATCCCGACACCGCGGCGCTGGAGGTGCTGATGGACGTGCTCGGCGACGTACCCGGCGGACGCCTGCACAAGGCGCTGGTCGAACCCGGCCTCGCCGCGTTCACCGGCGGCGGCAACAGCGACCTGCGCGACGGCGGCATGGTCACCCTGATCGCGGTGATGCCCAAGGACGGCGATCCGGCGAAGGCCGAGGCCGAACTGCTGCGTCAGGTCGAGACCCGTCTGCTGGCCGAGCCGATCACCGCCGACGAAGTGGCGCAGGCCAAGCGCCGGATCGCCAACGCCTACGAGCGCAGTTTCAACAACGTCAACGGGGTGGCGATGGCGCTGACCGAATCGGTCGCCGCCGGCGACTGGCGGCTGTATTTCCTGCAGCGCGACCGCGCCGCGGCGGTCACGGTCGAGGACGTGAACCGGGTCGCACGCACCTACTTCAAACCCAGCAACCGCACCATCGGCCGCTTCGTGCCGACCGAGGCCCCAGAACGGGTCGAAATCGCGGCCGCGCCGCCGGCCGCCGAAGTCCTCGCCGGCTACACCGGCAAGGCCGCGCTCGCCGCAGGCGAAACCTTCGACCCCACGCCCGCGAACATCCAGGCGCGCACCACCACCTTCACCATCGGCGAGAAGCTGCGGGTCTCGCTGCTGCCCAAGGACACGCGAGGCGATACGGTGGTGATCGACGCCACCTTCCGCTTCGGCGATGTCGATTCGCTGCGCCGTAGCCCGCGCCCGGCCGGCAGCGTCGCCGGCAGTCTGCTGATGCGCGGCACCTCGCGCATGAGCCGCGAGCAGATCGCGCAGCGGATGGAAGCGCTGAAGACCACCGGCGAAGTCTGGGGCGGCGCGCAGAGCGCCGGCATCTCCTTCAACTCGCGCCGCGAACATCTGACCGACGCGCTGGCGCTGGCCGCGGAGATGCTGCGCGATCCGACGTTCCCGGCGGCGGAATTCGAGCAGTATCGGCTGCAGCAGATCACCGGCATGGAAGGCGCGCGCCGCGAGCCGGCCTCGGTGGCCTCGATGGCGATGTACGATCACTTCGATCCCTGGCCCGCGGATCATCCGTTCGCCTACCGCTCGATCGACGAATCGCTGGCCGACCTGCGCGCGCTGAAACTCGAGGACGTTGTCGCCTTCCATCGCAATCACTACGGCAGCGGCGAAGGCGAGATCGCGATCGTCGGCGATTTCGATCCGGTCGCGGTGCGCGCCCAGCTCGAAGCGCTGTTCGGCGGCTGGCGCAGCGCCACGCCCTACGCTGCGGTGCGCACCCGTTTCACCGAGGTCGCCGCCCGCGTCGCCCGCTTCGAAACGCCCGACAAGGCCAATGCCACGGTGCTGGCGCGCGCCAACCTCTCGCTCAACGAGAACGATGCCGACTATCCGGCGCTGGTGGTCGCCAACAGCGTGCTCGGCGGCGGCTCGCTGGATTCGCGCCTCGGCGCGCGGCTGCGGCAGAAGGACGGCCTGACCTACAGCGTCGGCAGCAGCATCGTCCCCGACAGCGCGCCGGAAGGCCGCGACGACGCCGGCCTGCTCTCGATCCGCACCATCGCCGCGCCCGAGAACGTGGACCGGCTGGAAGCGGCGCTGCGCGAGGAACTGGCGCGCTTCGTGCGCGACGGCATCACCGCCGAGGAACTGAAGACCGCGATCAACGACCTGCTCACCCGCCGCAGGCAGGGCCGCGCCAGCGACGGCACCGTCGCCGGCATGCTGTCGCGCAATCTCTACATGAACCGCAGCATGGCCTGGACCGAAGCCTTCGACGCGAAACTCGCCGCACTGACCGTCGACGAGGTCAACGCCGCGATCCGCAAACACATCAAGCCCGAGACCGTGAGCCTGTTCGCCGCCGGCGACTTCGCCAAGGCCGCGGACAAGCCGGCGACACCGGCGGCCGCGTCGGGCAATTGATCGCATGACGGTGGCAGGGGCGGCGGGCCGCACTTCCGGGCATACAACACAAAGCGCGGCTCCCCAGGCAAAGCACCGGTTGTTGTGGGAGGGCCGGGAGGCCCGACAAAGAGCCTGATGACTGACAGGAAAGCATCGGCCCTTCCGGGCCTCCCACACAAAGCGCGGCCCCCGAAGCAAAGCACCGGTTGTTGTGGGAGGGCCGGGAGGCCCGACAAAGAGCCTGATGACTGACAGGAAAGCATCGGCCCTTCCGGGCCTCCCACACAAAGCGCGGCCCCCGAAGCAAAGCAACGGTTGCTGTGGGAGGGCCGGGAGGCCCGACAAAGGTCCTGAGGGCTGACAGCAAAGCGACGGCCTGTCCGGGCCTCCCGCAGTCGAGCTGGGTCTGCTGCGGCAGGATCAACCGCGGCTGCGCGGTCGGTGCTCGTGCCCGGACGGCGCGGAACAATTCGACCAGCCCCCCCGCCCAGCGAGATCTCCGACAGCGGCGGGTGGATTGCGGCTTGCAGACCACACCACGGCATCCAACCCGACGATCAAGCGGCCCGAGCGCTGCGCACAAGCTCTGGCGGGGTCGGGGAAACATCTTTTATTTATCTTTTTCGGCCGCCTGCATGCTGCCGAATCAGTCGCTTGCGTCTTCTGGCGATCTATTCGTTCTCTTGTTCACTCGGTTCTTATCTATTCCGCCCGCACGGTGACTGATCGATGGATCGCCGGTGTTAGAACTGCCCTGCGGATGCGACCCACAGGACACCAGCAACCAGTTCGCCCAGCTCGAAATGCCAAGGTCAAGAGACGGCGATTCGGCTCGGATCCTGCGGGTCGCGACTGCGGAGCCCGGAGATAGCAGACAGGCGTTCCGAAGGACTGCCGCGAGTCCAAGTTGAGCAACAGACCCCATCTGGGATCGTCAATACATCAGGAACCTGAGGAGAAGAAAGATGTTCATGAACAGAAAAATGCTCTACATCATTGCAAGCCTCGGCTTGAGTATGTCCGCCATCCATACGGCCCATGCTTCGCAGGTTTGCAAAGACGCTGCGCTTGCATGCGGTGGTTTCGCAACGGGAGGCCTACTGGTTTGCGCTGCTGCATCGTATGAGGTAGGCGCCAACCCGATCGCCGATATCGCCTGCGGCGATCTTGCCCAGGCGGCTCGTGGATCCTGCATTACGATGATGATCGCTTGCGCACCCGCGAACATCGCCAAACCGCTAACCACGACCACCTCGCTCATTGGCACAGACCAAGGGGCCGCAGCAGATGAAACGAAAATGTGCCCAGGGTCAAACCGCGTTAAAAGCGTGTATGTCTCGGTGCAGAATAACTTGATCCGAAGAATCACTTTCGGATGCACAGACGGTACGCAGTTGACTACTGGACCTCAGCTGGGAACCGGCACCAGCGCTAGTTGCGGCAATCGTCGCCTGGGGCAGGGAGCCATTGCGCTAACGTCTTCCTCAGGAATCAGAGGCTTTGACGTCAAATGCGACAATGCCTTCTCCACTACAGACACTGACACCACGCTCCGATTGGGCGCGTGGAGCGCAGGTGGAACCACTGCATCGCGATCGTGCCCTGAAGGCAGTTACTTGGTCGGATATCGCGCATTTCATGGCGGCTCCAACGGTTATCTGAGAGGAATCTCATTCCTTTGCCGTAAGTTCAAAGTGTGAACCGAGGAAACCCGGGGCGAGCCTGAACACCTAGCGGGCCTTGGCCCTAACAGGATCACTTGCATGCTGGAACGTCAGGCCCCAATCGTGCTGGGGCCTGACGTTACCCCGACATCGGTAGCGCGAGATCCAGACTGAATCTGCGAAAAGTCTCCTGTTCCTGAAAACCGAACGCTCCCCTCGGGAGATTGGTCTCCACTTTGGACTCATAAAGCGGCAATACTGCAGCTCCACTCGCATTTGCATGTGGAATCTGAACATCTCAAGCAGGGTCGGCTACTGTTTGCCTGGCGCCATATTCGCTCCTCTGAAAGCATGCTGTTCGCTCAACGCTAGCGCGCTCTTGGGTACATACAAAATCCAAGAAAAGTGGCGAGACGAGAAAGGATATGCAATGAACGAAATCGATTGTTTTTCAATGAAAAAAGATCGTCATGCCGCAGACTTGACGAGGTCGAAATTGTTTCTGTGCGTAGTGTTACTGCAAGCGATCTTATTCATACATCCAAATAACGACGACGCACAGGATATCCACAAGTCGCCAATCCACCAAGCAACGAAACAGACAACAGATACGCTCGTCGCTTCTTTTCCGCAGCGCTCCGAAGATATGGATGCAGCAACGCGCGCGATCTTCACGTCACCGTCTCCGCAGCATCCGGCACTTGGACAAATGGGGAGAACCTTGATTCATTCAGCTACCACGTCGATCATGAGCGAAGCTGAATTTTTGCAACTTGAATTCGAACTCAGCGCGATCGACAAGGGTACGTTGTCCACGACAAAATTAGACCAGTTGCTGGCAGAAGAGGATTTGCCTTTATTGATCAGCGAATTCGAGTATCAAAGCAGATCCGACCCTGATGCGAGCGCACTGACTGGGCTCTTTCGCCAATCTGTGGAACGGGCTCTGATCGCCAGCCAGACGCGCGCTCGCATCGTAGGGTTCGCATGCGGCTTGCGGATTTGCGTGGGCTTGCTATCCGAAGGCAACGAGCAGGATTACTGGAGATGGAGGGACGCTTTCGCTCTTGGCCCGGAATTGTCCGATGCTGGACTGCGAGATGTCATCGTAACACCGGAGGGACGCTCGCCGATGCTGCGTTTTGCATTCTCTGTGGAACCTCAACACATTCCATTCGAATGAGTTTTTTAAGAAACGCTATGTTCCTCGATCAAGAAATCGGAACATCCGGAAACTGGTTCAAGGAATGCATACCGACTTATGACGGCCGAGAGTGAGATCGAATTCAACTCACAAGCCAGGCTCACATCGGATCATCTCCGGATGATCCGGCATGACCATGATTTTTCCATCATCAACTCCATGGAGTCATCGAAAATGAAATTCCTGATGCGACAAGCGCTCCTTTTCGGCCTGCTATGCTTTTGTGCTTCTTCATCTCTGGCGCGGAATGGAAAAATAGATTCTGCAGACGAGACCGATACCTCCAGCTCTGTAGCGGAAATGGCCGCCGCGACACTTGAAAGGCCCGTGGACGACATCACCGACTCCAGAATACGCGCGGCCATCAAGGGCGTGAATCCGGAGACGCACCCGGATTACATCGGCTACTCCTCCATTCCCGGAATACTGGAGGTCATTGTCAACGGCCAAGTGATATTCGTGAGCGACGACGGGCGCTATATGATGAGCGGCGCGTACGATATCGTGATGCAACAAGATGTCTCACAGGCGGGTGCGATGCCCGGTAGACGACTGCATATTCTGAAGGAAATTCCGGCATCGGAACGCATCGTTTTCGCGCCAGTCGGGCCAGTGAGGCACACCGTAACGGTGTTCACCGACACCGAGTGCGGCTTCTGCCGAAAGTTCCATCAGGAGATAGCCGAGTACAACCGGCTAGGGATCGCGGTCGAATATCTGGCTTATCCACGTGCGGGGATGGACTCGAAGGAAGCTGTCAATATGCAGTCCGTCTGGTGCTCAAGCGATCGACGAAAGGCAATGACTGATGCGAAGAACGGCGCCACTCTTCCCGCACTTTCATGCGCCAATCCAGTCGCGAAACATCTTGAGATCGGACAGCGCATCGGCCTTCGGGGCACGCCGATGATCATCAACGCAGACGGTATCGCATTCCCCGGATACATGCCGCCGGACAAATTGCTCGACGCACTCGAGAAGCAGGCATCCAGGCGCGGATCGCGGTGATGGAGACAGGGGCACAACCTGCCCAAATCATCTCGCACGCCCCTCGTGCGACAACCATGTGATGCGTACTTCCGGATGACGTCGGTGGGCTGAGCAATCATCGCCCATGCGCCAAATTTCATTGCGGACCTTGACGTTTCGAAAGACTGAGGCCGCCTGCAATCTGTGCGGTAACGCACGATATCGGTGCACGAATCTTTTTCTTTGAGTTTTGTGGTGTGCCGATCGAATCGGAAACCGACCCAAGGGAGTGGGTGCTCCGTGGCCAAGCGCTATATTTCTGCCACCGCTGCGATGCTCTCTCGACAAGCGACGTTTCCTCTCTCTAGTGATCCACAATCAATGAAGGAGTATTGAGACATGAACGCAACAATCCGACTGGGCCTGTCCTCCGTTCTGCTGATGGTTGCCGGCGGCCTTGCCGCCTACGCGCCCGCGGCCTTGGCGCAGACGTCGCCTCTCAAGAACACGGGGAACGGTCGTTGTCTGGCGAGTAACGCCGCCGGTGCCGTGCTGACCCAGACCTGCAGTGGCGCCAGTCTCCAGGTCTGGGCTCAGGTCAACACCGGCTCCGGCTTTCTGATCAGGAATCTGGCCAACGGCCGCTGCCTGGACAACAACGCCGCAGGCAGCGTTTTCACTTCCCCATGCAACTCCGCCAGCGCAACCCAACGGTGGGTGCGAGTGAACGCCAGCGCCACGACGGCGCGCTACCGGTCCGTCGGCACCAACCGGTACTTCGGCAGCAGCCCGGCCGGAGCGATCATCAGCAGCTTCACGCCGTCGGGCGCGCCGTTCGTCTGGCAGTACTGAATGTTGCATGCGGGCTGAACAAGTCCGCCCAACATTACTGATCATCAAACGGTGTCATCAAATGGTGTGATCAAACGGGGTCAGGTTCGCTTCGTGAGGAGCGGGCCTGACCCCGCGTGTCATGTAGCCATGGCGCTGCGGCTTCGGCAACGGCCGCCGACCAACTGAGCTGCCGCTCTTCTGTTTGCACGACGGCACCGCAACGTTCATCAGCGATCATGCAGCGCGAGCCATGCCGCGAGCTTCTTCTTCGAACAGCATTTGATTCGATCACGGGCGTTCTGCACCAATCAGCTCACTATTCGCGCACGCCGCGCGTTGCCTCGATTTTTCGAAGCTCCAGTTCCAATGCGGCAGATTCCTCCAATGCGCCGCGTTGACGGAGGAGATCGATCAATGTCTCGATCACGTCCAAGGTCGCCGGATCATCGTCGCCAAGCGTTCTGCGATAGCCGATCAGTGCTTCGCGCAGCAATGATTCAGCTTGCGCCGCATCGCCCTCTGCGCGCGCCATTTCCGCCAGTCTGCGCAAGGAATACAACGTATCCTCATCCAGAACGCCCAATACCCGACGCTGTGTTTTCAGCACCTGCTCCAGCAGGGCCCTGGCTTTTCCGACTTCGCCTTTTCCCTCCAGCACGCTGGCCAGGTCGTACATGACGCGCAGCGTACCGCGATTTTCCTCTCCCAGAGAACGGCGCCATTGCGGAAGCACTTCCTGCGTCAACAGCGCTTCCGCTTCTTCGAACTGGCCCCGCTCGCGCAGCAGTCTGGCCAAATGATATGCGAAGTCGCTCGTATTGACGTGATTCTCACCAAAAAGTCGCCGATGGTTGGCGAACACGTCGCGCAACATGCGCTCAGCTTCGTCAGCTTGCCCTTCCTGCGCCAGCAGATTCGCAATATCGGCCCGGATGTATAGAACACCTTCATGATCATCGCCGTAAATCGCGCGCATTCCCTCCAGCGTCCGCCGGAAATAGACTTCCGCTTCCGCATTCTGGCCCTGCACCATGAGCGACCGCGCCAAAGTACCGTTCAAATTCGACGTTGTCGGATGGTTGTCCCCCAGCAGCCGCCGGCTCTCTTCGACCGCGTCGCGTGCAAGCGTTTCCGACTCGTCGTATCGACCCAGCAGACGATACGTTATCGACAGCGTATTTTTTGCCAAGAACATATCAGGATCTCGGTCAGCCTGCGTACCGCCCAGCAGCCGACGAAACCCGTTCACGGACGCCTCTGCATACGGCAATGCCTCCTTGTACTTTTCAAATACATTCAGCGAATGAGCCAAATCGCGCGCCGAAAGCAGTGCGTCCCGATGATGGTTGCCCAGCGTGCGGCGGCGCCGCTCGTATGCTTCCCGGAAGAGAGATTCGGCCTTGCCGTATTCGCCATGCCTGGACAGGCATCGCGCGGTTTCGCTGATCGATCGCAATGTGTCCGGGTGGTCGTTGCCCAATGCGCGCCGCAAGCCCGTCGTGGCCGCGTGCAGATCGGCCAGCCCTTCGTCGTAGCGGCTCAATGCGCAACTCAACCGGCCTCGAGCGTAAAGCGACACGAGCGTCAACGGATGGTTCGCGCCCAGTAGCCGACGGCGCTGTTCCAGAGCCATCTGCTGCGGTTCGACCGCCGCCTTCGAGGCACCGAGCTTGAACAAAGTATCGGCGATGGTTTGCCTCAATCGTGCCTGCAGCAACGGAGAGTCCCCAAATTCCTGGTTGATCGTCACCAATGCCGGCTGCAATGAATGCATCTGCAATTGACTGCGCGCCAGATCAGTCAGATTGACGCCTTCGAGCAAACTCTCCAGTTGCTCCCTGCGCTGCGCTGCGGTCGCTGCATCGTCTTCGCGAATGGCACCTTGTTTCTGGATCTCATCGATCAAGGCGTTTCTGAAGCTCAGACCCAGGGCGGCCGGGTCCATGGACTGCAGGCGCTTGACCTGGAAATCGGCGGCCATCTCCGCTTCGGCCGTGGCCGCTTTCGCCTCCGCAGTCGCCTGGCGTGCTGCCTTCAGCGCATGCTCCGCGCGCATAAAGCCAAACACTGCGGCGGTCGTCGTCGACAGGAGGACCAGTGTCACCACGCTCGCAAGCGCCACCCCTACCCGGTGCCGGCGCACGAACTTGTGCAGCCGGTACATCTGCGACGCCGGACGCGCTTCGATCGGTTCGTCGTCGAGCCAGCGGCGCAGGTCTTTTTCCAGCTCCAGCACCGAGGGATAGCGGTCGTCCGGGTCGCTCTGCAGGCACTTGCCGACGATCCACGACAGGTCGCTGCCCAGCAGGGCCTTCATCTGTTCGACCGACAGCGACCGCTGCTTGGCGACCCGTTCTTCGTCTTCGACGCTCAGGCCGCAGAAGCGCGCCAGCAGGCTCGGCGGTCGCTCCGCGCTGAGCAGCCGCGCCAGTTCGACCGGCGTCTTGCGGTTGAGCTCTTCTTCGCTGTACGGCGTGACGCCCGCCAGCAACTGATACAGCACCACGCCCAACGAGTAGATGTCCGCACGCGTATCGACATTGACCAGCGGCCCGGACACCTGCTCCGGGCTGCTGTAAGCCGGCGTGCCCACGAAACTGCCCAGACTGGTGTGCGCAGGATGGGCGCTCAATACGCCCGAGAGCGACTTGGCCACGCCGAAGTCGATGATCTTGACCGTGGCCGCATGATCCTGCGCACGACTCACCAGAATATTGGCCGGCTTGATGTCGCGGTGGATCACGCCTTTCTGATGGGCATGCAGCACGCCATCGCAGACCTGAAGAAACAGCGTGATGCGCTCGCGAACGCCTATCTCCATGTGATCGCAGTGGGCGATGATGTCCAGACCGCGCACATGCTCCATCGCGAAATACGGCTCTCGCGACGCCGTGCTGCCGGCATCGTAGACCGTGGCCACGTTGG